>DATECE010000046.1:0-6770 GCA_036516595.1 Minisyncoccota bacterium
CGATGGTCTGCAAGCGCGTCGGCCATGCGACGTGCCGAAGTTCGCCTTGTGTATCACGCACGTACTGGATGAGTCCCATAGGTGTTCGAGTATAGCTTCTAAGTCGCCAATTGAAAAACCCCTCTCGGGGCTTAAGAGGTATAGTACTCCTCGACGGCGGACAGGTCAATACCGGTCAAAAGACCGTGGGGTGCTCGTTTTACGAGACAGCTGCGAGGAATCGGGTAAGTGCTTTGGCGCGCGCATTTTTCGCGAGCGTATAGCGCATGTTTCGCCCCGTTTTTATATAGGTGACAATGTCGGCGTATGCGAGAAGTCCGAGCTGGTGGCTCACGGCCGAATGCGTCATGCGGAGTGAAGAGGCGATTTCGTGCACGGCAAGCTCGCGCCGCTTCACAATGAGCGAGAGAATCGACACCCGCGTGGGCGATGCGACTAATTTGAACAACTGCGCGGCCGTACGGTCGCGCTTTCTTTGCGCTGAGGAAACCATCGGAGCTATCTTATTTCGTATGTAATTGTCACGCTCGAGATAATTTTGTTCTCACCAGTCGGTATATCGGGAGCGACTTTGAGTGCCGCTTCGCTGCGGACTGCCACGTCCCCTCCCATACCATACGCATACGGCATTGGCGGATAGCTGCCGTTTTCGCTGAAGCCGACGACCCGTATCAGACGCACATTCAACTGCTTCGCGAGTTCGGCAGCCTTCCCTCGCGCGTCATCGATTGCCATGCCGCGTACCTCTAGATTGAGCTCATCCTCATCGTCAATCGTAAAGGATAGACCGCTGACCTGCGAAGCTCCGCGCGAACCAACACCACTGAGGATGCCCCCTGCTTTATCAGTATCGCGAACCTTCACGCTGAGCGTCTGTGAGACGGTATAGCCTGCGAGTACTTGATCCCCCGGCGGGCAGTACATATTGCTCGCACAAATTCGTTCAGAGTATTCATACCGCGGGTACGCACTGTAATCCGCTGTGCGGATATCTTTCTCGTCGATGCCCTGCTCTTTGAGATACGCGATGATGTCATTCGATTTCTCTGTCGCAGTCTCTTGAGCGGCCTCTACGGTGTCGGCCCTTTCTTCAATCGTCACGCTGAAGGTCGCAATGTCCGGCACCGCGAAAATCTCGCCCTCGCCCGAAACGGTAATGGTGTTGGTCGCCGATACGCCGCTGCCGATAAACCGCATGCTTTGGAACGCATAGAGCGTAGCCGCGAGCAAAAAGAGCGCGAGCAGGCCAAGCGCGACAGAACCGACCGAGCGCATGGTCTGCGGTGAACCGAGCTTATCGCTAATAGATTGTCCATCCATATGAAAAGATGTGATTATTTAGTAGTGATAGTTAGACGCATCGTAACACAAAAACTTTCACGCTTTTTTAATGCGGCTACTGGATGAGCTCGTACATCTCCCCGTAGGTCGAGAGGAGCGACGGCACCGCAAAGATGAGCCCAACGAGCGGCAGAATGAAGGCGACCAGTGTGACGATAACGATAACAAGGAGGTACCGACGAGCCTTTTCCGCCGCGATGCGCGCCGCTTCGACTTTTGTCTCGATGGCGTTCAGTTTTTGTCGCAGCTCCTCGTCCATGCCGCCATTCTATCACTCTAGGTGTGTGCGGTACTTCTCGATAGCAGCCGGCACCTGAGAGTGAAGCGGTTCCGGTAACGCGTCCAATCTGAACCACTCGACCGCATCAAATTTGTGCGGTTCACCGTTCTTCACCTGCCCCCTCTCTACACGCACACGGAAATCGATAGATATCCAATGAGTCGGCTTACCCTCATGTTCGCGGTGAACGTCGCGAAAACCGAGGAATTCATGTTCGAGCACGTCGGCGCCATATTCTTCCTTGACCTCGGTGCGAAGACGGTCGAGCACCTGCTCACCGAATTCGAGGCCGCCGCCGCCATTGTCCCATCTGCCGTGCTCGTCGCGACAATTGGTACTACGTTTATTGAATAGGTAATTGCCTTCGCCGTCGTGGCAAAAATACGAGACTGTCACTCCGATGTAATCGACTCCCTTTTTCATAGCGCCTTTCGCACGATTTCAGCAATCGCACGCAATTCTTCTTCCTGCGAAGTCTCGCGGCTCCCCGGACGATACAGAAACTGCCGAGGCTCATAGTCAGTAATGCCTGTATCACCTTCCTTGCGTGGCACGATGTGTATGTGGAGGTGTGGCACGGCTTGTCCGGCAACCTCCCCCTCGTTCCACGCGCAATTGAAACCGTCTGCGCTGAGCGCTTTCTTAAGCGCCTTTTTTACGCGCACTACTGTTTCGAAAAGCTCTGTTTTCTCCACCTGCGAGAGCTCATCTATCGTCGAGATGCACCGCGTCGGACAGACGAGCATGTGGCCAGAAGTGATGGGGATGTTCGTCGGAAATACGCGCACATGCTGAGTACGCAAAACCTCTTCACGAGACGCGATGTTCCGACTATCGCAAAAAACGCATTCTCTCATGGGCGGCCGCAGGGAATCGAACCCTGATCGAGAGCTCCACAAGCTCCAGTGTTAACCGTTACACCACGGTCGCCATCAAACGGGTTAGTTATAGCAAGAAAGAGGCCTTACCGCACTTCTGTCTCAAGCGACACGATTTCCGGTGCGTCAATCACGGAGAAAGAGACGCGCCCGATGAGTTGGCCGTATTGCGTCTTAACATTCACTCGCCACTTTCCCTCCTCAAGCGTTCCTTTCTGCGAGTAGCCGCGGAACCCCTGATCGCGTCCGCCCGAGATGATGAAGTCGACAACGGTGCGCGTCAGCCATTCGCCTGTCGGTTCGTCGAAGTACTGCCACTCGTGGACGACGCGCGTTTCGAGTCCCGTCGGGGCAAAAATCGAGGTAAAGACGTACGCACTCTCGCTGGGCGCACGATGAAATTGCGTATTGTAATTGAAATACCGTTTGTACCATGGCAGAGGCTCATAGCTCAGTGTGTATTCAAAGCCGCTGCGGGTAATCGAGTGGTACACACCGGCGTCTTTCAGAGCGAGGGGCAGCGGCGGAATGAGATTGAGAAAGTAGAGGACATTAAATGTGACAAAGAGCACCGCAATGATGCGAGCTATTTTGGTCCGCGCAGGGTCGAAACGCTCCGGCATGAGCGAGTGCAGGACAAGAAGGAAGAGTGTCATGACGAAGAGACCGACCGCACCAGAGAGCAGGAACATCGCCGGCCCAATCGATTTAAAAATGACAGGGAGAATAAAAATGAGGAATGAAAAGAGCGCGGTGTAGAGGATGGCAACCTGAAACGGCAATTGCGTGTAGCTCCGACGGAACCGCTCGTTGCCGATGAGGAGCGCCGCGATCGCGAATACGAATATCCAACTCACTGCGATTGACGCACTTTTTGAGTACAGCGCGAGATACCCGCTGAAGAGCGCGCCGAAAGCGAGCTGCATCGCGACAGGTACGAAGGGCGCGACGGAGAGGACGTACGAGTTGCGCGTCTTGCCAGATTCGACGTAATTGAGGAGTACGATACACGCTGCCGCAAGCACGAGGTAGGAAAAGAGGAGAATGTTGCCGAAAACGACGTCGACTCGATCGAGTAGGAAGAAATTGTCTATGAGGAAGCCCGCAATGAGCGCGAGCGGCGAAATGTACCGCTCGTACCAGTGGATGAGCTCCTCTGTGTTTTTTGGAAGGTAGGTGCGAATCATGCCCCGTCAGTGAATGTTGGCAATGTCCCGCACAGCATACGCTGTAATTGCCAGACACCCCGTTCTCGTAATGTTCGCGAAAGTGCCTTCGACAGGAAACACGCGCGGGACGGATTGCATGCCGTTTCTAACGAATACCGCATTATTTCTATAGTGTCGCATACCGTTGATAGTAAAGCGTGTTTTTTGCCAACATCTACTGCGGGGTCATGCTTTGTACTCTGGCGCTTCCTCTTTCGCACCGGAACGATTGTTTACAAGACGTGTGAGCGCGTAGAGGAGCGATGAGAGCCTGTTCGTATATGCGCGGCTCGCTTCAGAGACGGTGCGCTCCCCGCTTTCATGCAGCGTGACGAGTCGTCGCTCGGCGCGACGCGCGACCGCGCGTGCAATGTCGAGTCGTGCAGAGAGTTCTGTGCCACCGGCAAGGAGAAAAGATTTTACCGGCGGAAGAGAACTTTCGATGCGGTTGATGAGGACACCAAGGTGCTCCACGCTTGTGAGCGGTATCGATTTCACAGCGCCGGCGACCTCAGCTTGAATGGTGAAAAGATGGTCCTGCACGTCGTGCAGAACGTGCCGAATCTTGCGGCCCTCAAATTCGAGCTCCTTGGGTACTGCTGCCTTGCACCATCCGACGAGGCTATTGAGCTCGTCGAGCATGCCAAGCGTCTCGAAAACCGGTGAGGTCTTTGAGACACGCTGACCCGGTTCCGAGTCGAACAGCTTGCTCGTACCCCCATCGCCTTTACCGGTAAAAAATGCCATATCCGCAGATTACACCTTCTATACAAACATTGAAGTGAGCGGCGATGTCGGATATAGTTGTCGTGCCTCTCCAATGCCCAGGTGGTGGAATTGGTATACACACACGTTTGAGGGGCGTGGCCTTCGGGCATAAGGGTTCGAGTCCCTTCCTGGGCACAGAGTAAGATTGAGTGTGATTTCTAGATTCTAGCTGCAAGAAGCGGCGTTTTCGGCGGTTCCAACAGCGTCCTGTCCTCGGGTATCGCAAGTCTGCAATTTTTGGTATATAGGGTTCAGCAGTAAAGAATTTCTGGCGGTTCCAACCCAAGCAGGCGGAGGTTCACGTGATTAAGAAAAGACTGCGAATCGAGAAGGTGATTCTCTCTGATGTTCTGACGGACGAAGCGAGAGGCTTAGTAACGCTCATGCTGACCGAGTTCATGGATGACCCGAGTTTGCGGCGTTCTACGATGATTCTCACGCCGCAGATGTGCGAACAGTTGGGGATCTCGGTTTCGGCAACGTTACCGGGTACCGATGTCCTCCTTACCTTCGAAGAAGGTCCACATTCCCTCGAACATGCACCGGCGAAAACGTGGGTGCGCCCGGTTGAGTTCGGTCACAGGCATATGGTCGGTGAAACGCAAGGGCGTCACTCCGAGATCGAATTCGTCTCGCCCGACAAAGACGGCCACTGCTGGGCCGCATGGCGGAAGATTAAGCGGCCGGTGCCATTTTTCCACTTGTTCATCCTTCTGACGCGTGGGCCGTTCGAGGATGCCGAGCGTGCGTATCTGCGGCATTACTCGCTCTCCATCGAACGTGTGACGGACCAGACTGACCTTCGAAACGCAGCGTAGTAAACTGGTCGCACCTACAAGGAGTTCGAACTCCGTCCAAGCCACTATCATGGTCTGGGCGGGGTTTTCTTTTACAAATTGCTATGGGTTGTTGAAAAATATACATTTTGAGAGGTTCTCATTTCGCCCAATGCTCGGCACAAAGCAAAAAGCGCCGACAAAGGTTGGCGCTTTTGCGTACAATGAAAATTATTCTGTCTTTTCCGCGGCAACTGCGTCCGCCTCGCCAGCGACTTCCTCCTTCGGCTCTTCCGTTGGCTCTTCGGTCGGCTCCGCGCCCGTAACCTCGGTGGTCGTGGTGCCAGTAAGCATACGCGAGCGACGCAGCTGACGACGTGCCTCGCGGGAGACTTTTTCGCGAATGTAATACAGTTTTGCGCGGCGCACGCGTGCGCGCTTCACAATCTCAATTTTGTCTATCATCGGAGAATAGAGGGGAAATACTTTCTCGACACCGACGCCGCTTGATACGCGACGCACCGTAAAGGTGCCTCCCGCCTCCGTGCCATGCTTACGCGCGAGTACGAGACCTTCGAATATCTGAATGCGCGTCTTGCCTTTTTCCTCGATTTTTTGGTGTACGCGCACAGTATCTCCGGCCCTAAGGTCGAGGTTTTTGCGCGAATCGATATCAACCGGCGATATTTTTACGGCCATATATGAGTGCCGCAATATAACACCGACCTTCGTAAAAAACAATGTTGCGTATACGACCTCGACGACTGGGCTCACGAGGAGCGTACCTCTATCGTCCGCTCGTGATGTGGGCCACCCGTAAGTACCCCGACTCGGTATTGCTCGTCTTCCGGTGACACACGACCGCTCTGTATCAGTTCGGAAGGATAGTACGGTAGTTTGCCGATGGCCAGTAACACGTTCTCGAAGGTGTCGATGCTGAATGTTTTCTCGTTCCATGTATAGAGGTCGAGATCACGAATGAGAAAGAGTACGAGAACTACCGCACATGAAATCGAAACGGTTACAATGTCAAAGAAAAGTTCGCCTGTTCTCAACCCGTAGAGAGAAAGAATGAGTAGCCCGCCGAGTATATAGAGTACCGCCCACTGAAATGTCGATAATGTCTTGGTACCGAGCACCGTGAGCTGTTGGCGTGTAGTTATAATTTCACCCAAGATCTCTTGGATCTTTTCTCTAAGCCACGAATTATCCTGCATGAGCGGCAAAACCTGTATTTCGCGCACAATCGAGTCGAATTCTATGTGCGTTACGTGAGCATATTCAATAACTTCGTAGTCAAAATTTCGTCGAACGTACTCATCTATGCGTTCGGCGAGCGAACCAGACGCATTTAAATCATACAGTCGAACGTTTTGGTAGAGCGATATCAGTTTTGCAGTCTCTACAGCGAGAACATTTTTTATGCTGTTGTAGTCGGTCGTTGTCACCACAATGTAGAAGCCCGCGATGATACCGAACAGAAATGTCGTAATCGTCAGTACGGTACCGCCGTGGTCGG
>DATECE010000047.1:0-5016 GCA_036516595.1 Minisyncoccota bacterium
CTCATGGTTCGGACGGTGGGATGATGAACGTAAGGGACTCTCCGGCGCAGTATCCGACGGGTACTGCAACATTGCGGTCGTTCCCATCATCGGGGACATCGTTGCGTATGACGCCTACTACGACCCATCGGGGGAGGGGGAGCCGTACACAAACACGACCGGCGACTGGACGACCGGCTACATCCGCGCTGCAGAAAGTGATCCAAATGTATTCGGGACGCTGGTCACCATAGACTCGTACGGAGGGCAGGCGTCGCCGGCATTCGAGATCATGCATGCACTCAGCACTTCGGAGAAGCCGGTTGCCGCGTACATACGCGAATCGGGCACATCAGCTGCATACATTGTCGCTCTCGGGTCCGACGAAATCATCGCAAGTCCATTCGCCTCCGTCGGCTCTATCGGAGTCACGTACTCGTACCTTGAGGAGACAGAAAAAAATAACAGGGAAGGTTTGCGATACATACAGCTTGCATCGGGCCCCTACAAAGACGCGGGGGCTCCATACAAACCGCTCACCGACGGGGAGCGAGCGCTCTTTGAGCGCGACATCGAGATATACAAAAATGTATTCATCACAATCGTCGCGGAGCGACGCGGCATAAGCGAAGCGAAAGTGGCAGAGCTCGCGGACGGCTCCTCGTGGCCGGCATCGCTCGCACTCGAAGAGGGGCTCGTCGATCAGGTCGGGGACATGGATTCGGTGCGCACGTGGTTTGCAGGAGAGCTAGGGCTCGCTTCTGAGCAAATTGTCTTTTGCAACTGACAAAAGTCTCTGTGTTACTCTGATGCGATGAAAAAAATCGTTATCTATACCGATGGCGGAGCACGGGGGAACCCCGAACCGTCGCCGCGGGGACCCCACGGCTCCCTGAGAACACCACAAGAGTACTTCATTTTTCTAAGGCGGATTACCGCTAAGAAAAATTGGTCGCCCACGGTTCTCAGCGTCCCGCCGAGGCGGGACTGCTCTCCGACACGGGAAACTCCCGTTTCCCGACCCCTTCCCCGGTCCCGGATACTTTCCTGATATTTCCACATGGATTCAATTGTCATATACACAGATGGCGGAGCGCGGGGGAATCCGGGACCGGCCGGCGCGGGCATCGTCATCTACGAAGGCGAAAAGAAAATATCTGAGCTCAAGCAGTACCTCGGCGAGCGGCAGACCAACAACTGGGCGGAATACGAAGCCGTCGCCATCGCACTTGCCGAAGCCAGGCGTCTCGGATTTTCGGAAAGAGCGCTCGAAATACGCATGGACAGCATGCTCGTCGTCGAGCAACTCATGGGCAATTGGAAGATAAAAGAACCGGCGCTGAAGATGCAGGCGACGAAAGTACGCGCGCTCCTTAGCTATTTTCCCGATTCAAAATTTGTACACGTGCGTCGCGAGTTGAACGCGGAAGCCGATGCGCTCGTCAACGAAGTGCTTGATGAAGCCGTAAATTGACAGCCGTAATTTTTTGGTGCTATATCCATACCTAGAGAGCCATTATGAGGAGGCGATTGAATGTGGAACTGGAAAAGACGCAAACCTGCGCCTGTAGTTTCGGTGCCGCCACAACAGGTGCCCAGTGACGAGGCGTGGGAACTCTCGTTCGCTTTGGAACTGGCGACGTTGAAGAGCGATGCTGTCAATCAGCTCGATACTGCCATCCAAGAAGTCCTGAATGAATCGCAGACTATCAGCGATAGTATTTCACGGCTCTCGCGCAGGGAGCAATCACGGAAAGTCCTGCGCAAGATCAGCAAGAAGCGTTCACGTGCCACGAGACTCGCGGGCATGTTACGTACCTTGAGGGAAGAGCGAGAACAGATACGTGGCCTCGTCGAGCAGGAGTGTCGCGAATCATACCGCCGGCTTATCGCAACTCCGCGGGTGCTCTCGATTCGTATCGAGCGGCCAAACATCATCTGCGTCACCGACGCGCTGTACGGCAAAGATTTTCGAGGGTGCTGGCACCGCATCGGTCCATTCGAAATCTGGTTCGACCTCGTCAACCCGATTCGGAGTTCGATACGGTGGGTGAACCTCGAGGGCCCGAAGGTCATCGGGAGAGCGTTAGTACACGGACCGCCCAACATATATGCTCAAGAGAAGACAAAAGAGCCCGGCATGGTGACCTGCTTCGGGACGGAGGCCACAGACCTTCTCGATGCTGCTGCAAAAGCACGCGACTACGAGACGATCCTGTCGGTCGCGGTTCGGTATCCAGAATGCCGAGGCGCGGACGGCAACAAGTGCATCGAGCAATGGCCCGTCGTGCCTTTGGAGGAAGTACCGCTGTGGTACATCGAGACCTTCGGAGCCTGAAGGCAGCACAAATTAAGCGCCGGATTCCTCCGGCGCTTCCCTTTTTTGGATGTTCTTGTATGGTACTTTCAGCGACAGTACATAAGGAGCGAGAAATGGCTGACATCTTCAGACTGGTCGAGCTGCTGCGCGGCAGGCCGATTCATATATGCGGTCTCGGTTCGCTCGGCGCCCCCGTCGCGGAGAATCTCTTCCGCAAGCGCGTACCCGAATTGCATCTGTGGGATCATGATATCGTCGAGGGGCGTAATCGATTCAACCAGCGCGTTCGCGCAAAGGACATCGGGAAACCCAAAGTGCTCGTGCGCGGAGACATCCTCCACGGGATCTATCCCGACAGTGCGACGAAACTCGTCCTGCACCAAGAGCGCGTGGTTGCCGGCACCAAGCTGAGCGGCATCGTGATTGCCGCAGTGGACTGGAACCGCATCCGCTACGAGGAAGTGTTGCCGTGCGTGAAAGGCAACACCGAGGTGTCGTTCTTTGCGGACGGCCGCGTCGGCATGGATGGGGGAAAAGTTTACGGGTTCGACCCCAACAACGAATACCACGTGATGCGGTATGAAGATCCGGTGCACAATCATCCGGATCCTGAACACGCAGAGGCAAACGCCGCATGCAAGTCGGAATTCGCGTTTCCGGAAAATGCAGACATCGTCGCAGGAAAGGTGCTCTGGCGTCTCACGCGCTGGCTGCAGCTCGAAGACGGATGTGCTGACCCGTACGACAATTTCGTCGGATTCCAGTACATCCCGCGCGAAATTATGCTCACCGAGCAGTGGGACGAGGGGACCATTGGGGCGATGAGCAGGCAGAAGGATGGTCTAGCCGAAAGCGAATGATTGTTGACAGTCTCGCTCGAGGCTATATCCTAAGTAGAGGCCAACATACCCGCGATTGGTCTTCAGAGCGCTCTGACAAGCTGGGTAACGAAGTGTGGAGAACACCATGCACGCGACGATTGGCGCCCAAACCGGAACGAGAAGGCCCGTTGATGCCACCAGCGCCGGCGCGATCCTCAACGCCGGCAGCGCCGCCGCCGGCTCGGCTTCGACCGCCGGCAGAGCCGAGCTTCCGGCCGACGATCCGCGCACCAAACAGTACATCGACGGTTGATTTCGCGCCCTCGCATCTTTGGCCTCCGGCGAACGCATTCGCCGGAGGCTCATCTTTTTTGATACGCTCTCTACTATGTCCGCACGGATACTGTGGGCGATCGTTATTGGATTTCTCGTTGGCGTATTCTTCCGTTCCGCATTCGATATTTCATGGCCGTTCGCGGCCCTCTTTCTTTTGCTCGGCGCCGTTTTTCTCGTATACGGATATTTTGAACCGAGACGGACATCCGCACTCGTTCTATCACTCGCGCTTTTCGGTGCGGCCGGCGGCGTTGCACGGATGGATATCGCATCGCAATCTGCTGACCGCACTCTCTCGGCGCACCTCGACGAAGAAGTAGTGCTCGTGGGTATCGTCACAGCGGAGCCGGATAGGCGTGAGTCAAATGTGCGGCTCACGGTCGATGTGCATACACTCATATCGGAAGATGCGACGAGCACCGCGAAGGCGCGCGTGCTTGTCGTCGCACCTGCGCACGCCGCTCTCGAATACGGAGATGGCATCCGCGCAAAGGGGCGGCTCGAACTTCCTGAAGCGTTCGATACAGCAGCGGGTCGCTCCTTCGACTATCCGATGTATCTTGCAAAAGATGGCGTGCTCTACGTTCTCGCATTTGCCGAGATTGAAAAGACGGGCGAATATCGCCGCAATCTCGCGAAGGCGTTTGCAATCGCGGTGAAAGATAGGCTCTCGCGAGGCCTTGAAGGCGCTCTGCCCGAGCCGCAGGCGGGGCTTGCCGCAGGCATCACGCTCGGTGACAAACGCTCCATCGGAAAAGAATTGAACGAAACGTTCATCACCTCGTCGCTCATACACATCGTTGTGCTCTCTGGTTACAACATCACGCTTGTGATGAATGCGGTTCAGCGTCTTTCAGAATGGTTGCCGCGCTCCTTCCGCTTCGGTGCGAGCGGGCTCGTTGTCGCGTTCTTTATCCTCATGACGGGCGGCGCTGCGACGGCGGTGCGCGCGGGACTCATGGCGTTCATCGCCGTCTTTGCCCGTATGACCGGCAGAGTTTTCATCGCGCTGCGCGCGCTCGCCGTCGTGAGTTTTCTCATGGTCGCATGGAATCCGTACACGCTCCTCTTCGACCCGAGCTTCCAACTTTCGGCGCTCGCGACACTCGGGCTCATTCTCTTTACGCCGTACTTTTCGAAAAGACTCTCGTGGGTAAGCGAGCGTCTGCAGCTACGGGAGATACTCTCATCCACACTCGCGACCCAATTAACCGTCTTGCCGCTTCTCCTGTATCAAAGCGGCAATCTTTCACTCGTCGCGTTTCCGGCGAACCTCTTCGCGCTCATTGCGGTGCCGTGGGCCATGGGGCTCTCGGCGCTTTCAGCGGCATTCGGCACGCTCGTCGGCTCGTACGCTGTCTTTGCCGCGTTTCCCGCGTACGTCCTCCTCACATACATCATCAACGTAGCCGAACTTTTCGCATCGCTCCCGCTCGCATCGGTCTCGCTGCCAGCATTCAGCGCATGGTGGCTGCTTGGAGTATACGGGGCGCTCTGCGCATGTGCGCTGTATATGCAAAACAGCCGCCTTGCGGCGGCTGTTTAAAACACAGAGTCGAG
>DATECE010000048.1:0-8103 GCA_036516595.1 Minisyncoccota bacterium
AGCCAGCGTAGAGTGGCGATATGCTCCGCAAATTGCTCGAAGAGATCGGGCTTTCCTCCAGCGAGGCCGAAGTGTATTTGGCGTCACTACGCCTCGGTACACAGGACATCGCAACCCTCAGCAAGGAGACCAAACTGCCAGCCCTCGATGTGAGCGTGCTTCTCACCGGCCTTCTCGACAGGGGGTTCGTCAGCAAATTCTCACGCGAAAAGGATTTTTTCACTCCAGAACAGCCTGCTGTGGTCGTGCGGATACTCGAAAACGGGAAGCTCAAGCTGGAAAGCAGCATTTCGAAACTCAAAAAGCATTTGCCCGAGTTCGAGGATTTTATGAATCCGTCGTTCACCAAACCGGAAATCGCTTTTTACGAAGGTACCGAGGGCATTGTCGCCGCGTATGAAGACACGCTCTCCAGCCACACCGAAATTCTCGCCATGGGTTCCGTCGACAGCTCCGAGACCATGTTGCCGGAGTACGCAAAAAAATACTATAAGCGACGCAAGATCAGCAAAATACCGGTACGTGCCATATTTACTGATACAAAAATGTCGCGCGCGCGTCAAAAGCATGATACGGAGGAGCTCCGCGACAGCAGGCTCTTGCCGAAAGATCTCCTCAACATCGAGATAGAGATAAATATCTACGATGACAAGGTCGCGTACTTCTCGCTACCCGAAAAACTCGCAGTAATCGCCAAAAGTAAACTCATCGCGGCGAGTATGCGACAGATGTTTGAGCTCGCGTGGAAAATGGCCGACATGTACCAGATGCAGCAAGCACTCGAACCAAAGAAGGGGAAGCAGCTTACGCGTGCCCGCGCGTAACGCGTTTGTAATCAGCGTGGTTGGCCGGTCCGGATGAGGCGATAACGTCCATCTCGCGCGTACGTATCTGGAACTCTATCGGCTTACGGTCGATGCAGCTGAGCACCGTATGGATGCTTCGGTATCCATTCTTTTTGGGGGTGTGAATGTAATCTTTGAAACGCTCGCGATAGTGAGGCCACAGACGGTGTATCGCCTCTAGAGCTACATAGCAATCTTTCTCTGTCTCGCAGAGAATGCGGAAACCGTGGATATCGTAGATATCGTTAATGCTCTTTCCTTTCTGTGCCACTTTGCGGTAGACACCCCCAATATTTTTGGCCCTGTTCTCTATCGTGCACGAGCGGAGACCTGCTTGCTCAAAGGCGGCAGAGAGAATCGTGCGGATTGTCCGAACAAGAGCGGTGTCCACCTTCATCTGCTCGCGGATGACACTTTCGAAAAGTGCATAGTTGTCGGGGTCAAACGATTCGAAGATGGCGTCTTCAAGCGCGTACCGGAATTTCCAGAGTCCGAACGCATCCGCAACCTCATGCCATGCCTCGTAGCGCGCAGGCGAGAGGAGTACTTTGCTGTTCTTGAGGTCGTAGATAATTTCGAGAAGCGCGAGCGTGACCACGTCGCTCGCGCCCCGTGCGCCGCGTCGATGCAGAAAGCGCGCCGGATGCTTGAAGTCGCGGAGGACGGCCTCTTTGAGCGAACGCACGGCCGCGTACTCTCCTCCCAAAGACGCGAGCGCGCGTTTTTCCGGCGGAGTGAGGAATGCCAGCCACACACGGCGCGGGATTTTGAGCGTCGCATCTTTCTCGAGGGTGGCTTTGCACGCGAGTTTCTTCGCCAGCTCGCGTGCATACGTAGGGAATCGCTGTACGTAGGCAGCATAGAGGTCCGTATTCCTGCCCATATGTGCCACAGTAGCGCCCCCCTCGTCGCCCTGCAAGAAGAGACATGCTACGATTAAAACCATGGAGCAATTTCTCTCAGCACTTTATGCTGTGCTGCAGCTGCTTTTGCAACTTATCATCGATACCCTTTCCCTTTTTGTCCGCTTCGCGCAGGATGTCCTCGGGATGGTTCGCTAGAGCTCGTTTTCGACCGCACGCTTCCAATGCTCATACAGCGGTTTTTTTGTGCCGTCGGCGCGCAGCAACCCGTATCCGTCCGCGTCACTGTTTTTCGTATCGAAGAGTGCGGGCCAGTACACTCGGTCAACCGAAAGTCCGCGGATATCATCAAAATCCTCTATCTGCCGCGTCTCGAGCGCGCTTTCGTCTGAGCCGTCATTCGCTCGCTCCGAAGTGCCCGTTCCGCAGAACCACACTTCGCTGGTACGCTCGAGACCTCGTATGAGTGCGCGCAGAGCGCGCACCTCGTCCTCGAGCGAATACCCCTCGCGCTCGCGTGTCGAGGGCGAATACAGAAACGACACTGCGTCGATATGCGCGAGGAGCCCCCACGCGTCCATCCGCGACAGATAGGTGAGATCGAGCGGGGAAAGAGCGCCAAGCGCGATTTTCTTCTTTAGGTTACGCGCGCTCTTTGCCGCTTCCATCGCCATGACGGCAAAGCGTGCCCCATCGACATCAAGCTTCCACTCCCAGTGCGCTCTCGCATTCGGTTCTCGCCAGAGCTCGACGGTGTCAAAGAGGTCACCGTAGCGGTCTATCATGGTGCGCACGAAGGCCGCGTATGAGGACAGCTCCTCCGGCGGGTACGACGATTTTCGTGCGCCTCGGCTGTCTTTCATCGAGCATTTTTGCGGCGTTGCGGTAAAGATTGGCAGCACCCGCAATCGAGGCACCTCGCCGAGACTTTTCGCAACGGTATTGAACCACGCTTCGCCACCCTCTTTCTCCCAGTCGGCCCATGAAAAGACGGTGCGGAACTCGCGAACGTGGAGGTCGTAAAGTGCCTCCAGTGTCTGCTCAAGTCTCTCGCGACCCTGAAATGGTAGCCAGCCGGTGAGCCCCAAAATAGTGGACTTCCGTGCCATGTGTAGAGCGTAGCTAGGCAATCGGGAAGAGAGCATGAGCATGGTATGCTGGCCGTTATGGATGGTCAGCTAGAGACCAATATGGGGAACGAGAAAGCTGCGCGTGGCTTTGCTGTCACACGACTCGAATCTCCGCTCGAGCGCATAGATGACGTGCTCACGTTGCGCGACATGCTCGCGCCGGAGAGCGCGGTGGGTCACGAGGGCCCGTCAGCCGCACACAGCAATGAGGAGAAACTTCGCAAGGCGTGCGAAAATTACGACCCTGAGCGGGACATCATGCTTGAGATGCGTCGCAACGACATGGTGGTCGGCTTTCTCGCCGCCCGCGCCGAAGAGTACGTACTCACGATTACAGACTTCCGCATCGATGCATCAACGGATGAAGAGGGCGTAGTCGAAAATCTTCTTGAAGAACTCGCGGTTGAAGCGCACGACGTGCGCGCTGAGCGCATCGAGATTGAGGTCCCGAATAGAGAGCGGCACCTCATCGACGCACTCCTTGCTGAAGGCATGCACATCGCTTCGCAAGAGGGAGGCGACACGGTGCGCCTTTCGATGGGTGTCGAGTAATACCATGCAGACAGTGCAGGAAGCATACTCGGCATATCGGCTCATGCCGGCACTGCAGTTGCACCAGCTGCGTGTCGCAGGAGTCGGACAGATAGTTTCTCGCGCGCTCTCGCGCGAAATCGACGAGCGGCACGTGGTACTCGCGTGCCTTTTTCACGATATGGGCAACATCATCAAGTCGGATCTCGATACCTTTCCGGAATTCAGCGAACCGGAAGGCGTTGCGCACTGGCAACTTATCAAAGATGAGATAATCGCGCGCTACGGAGCCGACGAGCATGCTGCGACGGTGGCCATCGCGCACGAACTCTCGCTCGAAGAAGAGGTCGTCCGCCTCATCGACGGCGTCGGCTTCGGCAAGTTGGTTCAGACGCGTGAGAGTACATCGTACGAGCAGAAGATTGTCGAGTACGCTGACCTGCGAGTGGGTCCCCATGGGGTGCTCACACTCGAAAGCCGACTGCGTGAGGCGCGTGGCCGTTACCTCGCGCGAGCGCATTCAGACATGGCGCGGCTCGACGATAGATTCGAAGAATATCTCCATGCCGCGCACGATATCGAGCGACAGATATTTGAAGGCACCGACATCGGGCCCGAGGAAATAACGGAACACGGCGTGGGGCAGCTCTTCGAGAGCCTGCGGGAGATGCAGATTTAAAGTTTGCTTATCTCTTTGAGGTCGCGGTCGGGCACAAAGAGAATGATGAGTCCGAGGACAATGCCGCCGATAGCGGAGAGGGCATGGTTTGCGTCGCCGAGGAGGTAGATATCGATGCCATCGAGTATGTACCATATGCCCCGCCAGATGAGGACAAGGCCGATGACGATGGAGAGATTGCGCGCAATGTAACGGAGGGGATGATGGCGCCAATCGTCGCTCATATCAAAAAAGTATACCACCGGCTTTGAATGAGCCTCACGATGCTGTATTCTGCATCAGTTCTGATATTTGCCGATGTAGCTCAGTTGGTAGAGCACGTTCTTGGTAAGAACGAGGTCTCCGGTTCAATCCCGGACATCGGCTCAAGATTGGAAAACATCCTCAGGGGTCCAACTGCAGACCTCATGCTGTACCATATCGTGGTATGATGTTGAAGTGGTAAATAAGAAAAAACCGAGAACACCTTGCCCTAACTGCGGCAAAGAGCCTTTTCGAGCCTACTACAAATATTGCAGCAATCTATGCCAGCGCAGCTACGAATATCGGCTTTATATCAAAAGGTGGCAACGGGGGGAGTTGAGGGGACTAAGTACAATCGGGACAGTATCGCCCAATATAAAACGATATCTCAGGGAGAAATTTGAAAATAAGTGTTGCCTATGTGGGTGGTCGCAACGTAATCAGAAAACCGGACAAATCCCGTTGGTCGCGGATCACATAGACGGAAATTGGCGAAACAACGCAGAAGCCAATCTTCGGCTGCTGTGCCCGAATTGTGATGCTATAGGGCCGACATTCGCGGGATTGAACAGGGGTAACGGTAGAAAGAATCGTGTGATTAGCGTCCGCGCGAAAGAGGGGCGCATCCTCGTAAAGGGTTCCAAAGGTCTGAAGCCGTGATATATTCTTAGCGCAATCGCCGCCTTAGCTCAGTTGGTAGAGCGACCGCTTCGTAAGCGGTAGGTCCCCGGTTCAAATCCGGGAGGCGGCTCCAAAAAGTGTATTGCAAGGGATAAGACGAACAACTGCATGGGATATACTGACTCCCGATGGCGTCCAAAGAGGGTATAGCGGCAAAAATTGCAGATATTGAAACGGCGATGGGGCTGTCGGATTTTTGGTCTGACAAAGACAAAGCGCAAGCGACGCTGAGGGAATATCAAGACCTAAAAGCTGCGCTCGCGGGCGGCGGTGGATACGACAAATCGGACGCAATCGTCTCTATCATTTCAGGCGCCGGCGGCGACGACGCCGAGGATTTTTCGCGCATCCTGTATGAAATGTACGGCAAGTACATCGCGAGCCGCGGATGGAAAATCGCAGCCCTCTCTTCCAATCAGAACTCGATGGGCGGGTACCGGAGTATTTCATTTGAAGTAAGCGGAAGCGGTGTGTACGGAGCGCTCAAACACGAGGCAGGCGTGCACCGGCTCGTACGCATGTCGCCCTTCAATTCCGCAGGGAAACGGCAGACCTCCTTTTCACTCGTCGAAGTGTTGCCGAAATTGCCGGACCAAGGAGACCTCCACATACCCGATAGCGACATCGAAGTGACGGTGGCGCGCAGCGGCGGCCCCGGCGGTCAAAACGTAAACAAACGCGATACTGCAGTACGGATGACCCACACCCCCACGGGCCTCTCTGTCCACGTCACGAGTGAGCGATCGCAGCTTCAAAACAGAGAGAAAGCGCTCGAGATGATTCGTGGCAAGCTCTACCAGCTTCGCGAAGCGGAGCGGCTCGCCGAAGGGCGCGGAATGTCGGCGGGTGCCTCGACTAAAATCGAGTGGGGAAGCCAGATACGCTCCTATGTGCTTCACCCGTACCAGCTGGTCAAAGACCATCGCACCGAATATGAAGAGCGCAATGTCGACAAGGTGCTCAGCGGCGAGATACAAGGCTTCCTCGACGCTGAAAAAGGGTTGGAGAGTTAAATGTGTCGGGTATAATAGAGACTCCTGTACGCTGCCACATGCTGCTCGGCCGACCCTTCCTTCATGATTTACTTCGACAAAGTCACTAAAATTTACTTCGACGGAGCGCCGCCGGCGCTCGAAGACGTAACGCTCGGCATCGAGCCGGGTGAATTCGTCTCCATAGTTGGTCACTCGGGTGCTGGCAAAACGACGCTCCTCAAGTTGCTCTTTGCGGAGGTCTTCCCGACGGAAGGGTCCGTGTACTTCGGTTCGCGTCAGATCGGTGAACTCTCACCGCACGAACTTCGCACGCTCCGCCGCAACATCGGCACTGTCTTTCAGGATTTTCGCCTTTTGCCGACCAAAAACGTGTACGAAAACATCGCCTTTGCTCTCGAAGTGTCTGGCAAAACTGATGAGGACATCCAAGCCGACGTGCCGCATGTGCTCGAACTCGTCGGTCTCTCCGACAAGATTTGGAGTTTCCCGCGCGAGCTCTCCGGCGGCGAGCAACAGCGTGTCGCCATCGCACGCGCTATCGTCGGACAGCCCGACGTGCTCATCGCGGACGAGCCGACAGGGAACCTCGACCCCATCAACGCGCACGACGTCGTCGACATATTGAAAAAAATAAATGATCTCGGTACGACCGTTTTACTCACGACGCACAACAAGGGCATTGTCGATGCCATCGGTAGGCGCGTCGTCACCATGGACCAAGGGCGGGTCGTGCGCGATGATAAGCAAGGTAAATACGTCTTATGAAATAAGGAGCTCTGCGACTATATTTCATTAGACTCGCCCACATTTTCTTATGTACCAACTCGTATGAACATGATTAACACGAAAGCGAAAGTGCACAAATCGGATATACCACGTAGAATAAATGTAGGCGGGTGTAAGAGCTTCTAAGCTCGCCCCGCTCACCAAGAATCTCTAACATGTCATTCTGGCTCAACTTCAGACGGGTTTCGCGCTACGGCGTCGCAGGATTCGTCCGCAACGGATTCGTCTCTCTCGCCGCGGTGCTCATCATGTCCATCACGCTCTTCGTCGTTGCCGCTATCATGATTGGTTCGGCAGCGCTCTCGGCTACGCTCACGCTTCTCACGGAGAAAGTGGATGTGACAGTCTACTTCGTGGCAGAAGCACCGGAACAGGAAGTGCTCGATATGCAACGTTCGCTCTCTGCGCTCCCCGAGGTAGCGCAGGTGATGTACGTGAGCCGCGAGCAGGCACTCGCGGATTTCCGCGAGCGGCACAAGAATGACCAACTCACGCTCTCTGCGCTCGACGAACTCGGCGACAACCCGCTCGGCGCGTCGCTCGAGATTCGCGCAAAAGAGACCAGTCAGTATGAATCCATCGCGCGTTTCCTCGAAGCGCAGCAAA
Organism: Minisyncoccota bacterium; assembly: GCA_036516595.1. Lineage (GTDB taxonomy): Bacteria > Patescibacteriota > Minisyncoccia > Phycocordibacterales > UBA2100 > UBA10103. The sequence goes on from DATECE010000048.1 coordinate 7,360, forward strand.
CGAGCGGAGCAGGGGCCGGCACATCCATCGACCGCGTCAATTTCTATCAAAACAAGACGGCTATCGACCGCCTCACCAACATCATCGAGACGACGCGTCGTATCGGGCTCGTCGCGGCGCTTCTCCTCGGCTTCGCATCCCTTATCATTGCCCTCAATACCATCCGGCTCGCCATCTATACCGCGCGCGACGAGATTGGCGTGATGAACCTTGTGGGCGCGGGTAGGTGGTACGTACGAGGACCCTTTATGATAGCGGGCGTGCTCTATGGCGTCGTCTCGGCGGTCGTCGTGCTTCTCCTCCTCTATCCGGTGACGTTCTGGCTCGGAGGCCCATCGGAAAGGTTCTTGGGTAATTTCAACGTGTTTACGTACTTCACCGACACGTTCCCACTCATCTTTCTCATCGTGATGGGCTCAGGGATTGCGCTCGGCGCGCTATCCTCATACCTCGCGGTTCGCAGATATCTCCGGATGTAGTAGAATGACATCCCGTATGGTCGCGCGACGCGGACCCCGAAACGGGCATAAATATATTTTTGTCATTGGCGGCGTGATGTCCGGAGTTGGAAAGGGCATCGCGACAGCATCAATCGGCAAAATTCTCTCCGCGCGCGGACTCTCAGTCAATCTCGTCAAAGTCGATCCGTACCTCAACGTCGACGCCGGCACCATGAACCCCGTTGAGCACGGGGAAGTTTTCGTCCTCGATTCCGGTCTCGAGACGGATCAGGACATGGGCAAC
>DATECE010000049.1:0-2414 GCA_036516595.1 Minisyncoccota bacterium
GGCTTGCCGATGTCATGCAAAAGGGCCGCAAGCCGCACATCCAGCGGCCACTCCTTGTCGGCAGCGTGTTGGAGTGCGCGGAGCAGATGCTCGAATACGTCGTACGAATGTGCCTGATTCTGCGCGCATCCTATTCCTTCCTCGAGTTCAGGGATGATGTATTTCACGAGCCCAAGCTTCTGCGAGATGAAGAGTGCTTGCATCGGGCGCTCGCTCTCGAGGATGCGTGTTAGTTCATCGCGGACGCGCTCTCGCGATATCTTCCCGAGCTGCGCGGCGTTGCCGGCGATGCCAGAGAGCGTTGCCGCATCGATGGCAAAGTCGAGCTCTGCCGCGATACGTACCGCACGGAGCATGCGGAGTGCGTCTTCTTCAAAACGTGCATGCGCTTCCCCGACCGCAACGATGACGCGGCGCTTCAGGTCCTCTGCGCCGCCGTGCTTATCGACGAGCGTGCCCGTATCGATATCATATGCAAGTGCGTTGATGGTAAAATCTCGCCGCTCAAGGTCGTCTTCGAGTTTATCGCTAAACTGCACCTCGTCGGGTCGTCGTGCGTCGGAATATTTGCCCTCAATACGGTACGGTGTCACCTCTATCACCTTCAGGCGCGGATTGTCGGAGTCGGTGACGATACCGACCGTGCCGAAGTCGTTCTCGTAGAACGTCTCTTCGAAGAGTTTTTGAATATCGTCCGGCCTCGCGTTTGTCGTTATGTCCCAATCCTTGGGCTCGCGGCCGATGAGGAGGTCACGCACGCAGCCACCGACGAGGTATGCTTCGTAACCGGCTTTTTTGAGCACTTGGTGCACGCCGCGCACGACATCCGGAACCGGAAGCGCTGTATTCATATGCATATTGTAGTCTATTTACTCACACCCAATTGTTCCCTGAGGGATTCTCGTTCACCTCTCGCCCACAGGTGCTCCCGGAGGGATTCTCCCGCGACTCTCGGCTCGCCGCCGCTCGCCGAGGTCTGGGCACCGCCTCGCTGCTCGACCTGCTGGTCTCGCATCGCTCCGGCGTTCGAATCCCTCACGCACTGTGATATATCACAGTGCTCAGTCGCGCTTGCTCCCGGAGGGATTCGAACCCCCAATAGCAGTTCCGAAGACTGCCGTGATATCCATTTCACCACGAGAGCGTGATGTCATTCTACACGCTCATAAACTTCTCTGTGCGGATACGGGGAATCGAACCCCGATCTCCACCTTGGCAAGGTGGCGTTCTACCACTAAACCATATCCGCGACATGAACTACGCGCACAACTCTTGATGATTGATACAGTCGCCTATCTGCGAAAGTATCATCCACCGAAACCATATCCGCGTGTGCGCGATTATACCGTGCGAGGCACAGTTGGCCAATTATCAGTTCGATTTCTTGGCGGGAGGAAGCTGGATGACATTCGCAATGACGGGTCGCTTTCTGTAGGACCACAGTGCGCCTCCCGCGGCGACGATGAGCGCCGCGAAGGGTACCCACCCCGCTCCCCTGCACTCTGCTGCGAAGAGCCAAAATGCGCCGAGAAGTACGAGAGGGACTCCGATGAGGGCGCCCGGCAGGTACACGTTGCGCTCAGCGAGTGGGGGCTCCGTGATAGCGACTGCCGCACATAGGATGAGGAATATCGTCAATAGGACAAACCACAACTGGAGGGCGGCCCCCTGCGACGTACAGGCGCGCAGTATCGTGGAGCCCAATCCGCTTCCGGTAATAACCGAGGAAATGACCGATGTCGTACCTGCGCTCGTCGTCCCCTGCGCTGTGGGCTTGCTCGTGGTCGCTGGAGCGGGTTTCGCGGGTGCGACCGGTGACACTGGCTTTGTGATGGTAATCGGCGCACTTGCCCCCGTCGACGCGGCTGTAAAGGAGACAATGCTGAGACATACCGGTTGACCGCCTACTGCGGAGATGAGAGTCAGGGTGATTGGCTGTGCGCGCGAAAGCGGCGTGGTCGGCACCGTGACAAGCGTATGGAGCTGGCCGGCGGTGTTCACCCGCCTTGTCATCTGATGGAATGGAACAATCGCGTCCCCTACCGTACCCTGCAATGCCACATACGAGGCATTCGGCAAGACCACCTCAAAGGAATGGAGCGCCCCGTCGTATACATACGTCTGGACCGCGACCACATTCAATTGCGGGCATGCATTACCACCTAAAGGAAGCACTTGCTTCGTGGTAACAGCCGCCGGCACGTTGGTCGCAGCGTCCGCTGCTGCCGGAAGAGCAGAGAATACGAGACCCGCGAGGATGAGGAACAAAATGCCGCGAACAGTTCCTGAAGTTGTCATGATGCGCACACCGTATGCTCCCCATGCGTACCCGTCAAGCGGTCGCGAAACACATTTGAAGACTGTCAATTGCCCCACAGAAATCTCATTTTGTAAAGGACATACACCTCACATTG
>DATECE010000050.1:0-6050 GCA_036516595.1 Minisyncoccota bacterium
GGCGAGTGCCCAAAGGTTGTCCGTGAAGTAGTCGCGGAAGACATACATGCCGATGTTTGCCGCCGCGAGAAGCGCAAGCGAGATAGCGACAACGCTCGCTCCCCCAAAGCGTCTTTGGAGCGGAAGCAGGAGCGGAAGAGCAACGACGCGACCCACAAAACCGGCGATATAGGCGACACTGAGTACGGCGAGGACCACACCGATAGAACCAGTAATCTCGTAGAGCAAAAACCCCCCGAAGAGGTCGGTCATCGAAAGACCAATCCTTGAAAAGAGCGAGTGGAGTAGGTACCGTCGCTCGAGAGATGTAAGGCTCGTCATGGTCGCTCAAGATCCACAAACCGATACCGTATGCCATTCCACTCGTGCGCTTCTTCGTGCAGTACTTTCGTAAACACTTCTTCGTAGGGCGGAAAAAAGGCGTCGCCTTCCTTCTCATCGTCGATGAGCGTGAGATGGAGTCGATTCGTGTACGGAAGCGCCGCTGCATATATCTGAGCTCCGCCACCGATGCATATGAGCTCACTGTCGAGTTCGCGCCCTCTCTGTATCGCATCCTCGAGTGAGGAGGCGACGATAGCTCCCTCGACATTTTGGGTCGTGTCCCGAGAAATGACGATGGTCTTTCTACCCTGCAAGGGCTTCCCACCCGTGTATTCAAGGATGGATTCGTGAGTCTTCCTGCCGAGAATGAGCGGGTGTCCTTGCGTGAGCGCCTTGAATCGCTTGAGGTCGTCGGGGATATGCCACAAGAGCCGATTCCCGCTCCCGAGCACGCGGTTTTTCCCTATGGCGGCGACGGCCGCAATAACGGTTTTTTTCATTTTTCTATCCTACTACAAACCCCAGCCGCATTGAGATGACATCTCATTGCTCCAGCCGCTCATCCGCGACTTCCGCATAATATGCTCTCGCATCCTCCAACACTTGCGATATCGAATCGTTATGGGCAACCTCGAATCCTTCCGCTGAGAGAATTGGGTCTTTGATAGTCGTATTCACATAACTTCTTAAGCTCGAATACGGGTATTCGATAAGTCTTCTCTCTAGTGCACGGATGTTCTTTACACGCCCCTCTTTCCACTTGGTCTCATACAACTCTGCTGGATTGAAATGGATATACGAGATCACCCTCTGCAAGTATCGATCCGTTGCCACGTGTCGAGAGCGGAAGGGACGCAAGAAAAGATTGCCTGTCCGCTCGTTCTTTTCGTTGAAGTACATCGTATAGGCAATACTGAGTTTGCGCATAAATGAGCTAATGCCACCCTCCACGATTTCTTTGACGAGTATGTGGTAATGGTTGGGCATCAAACAATACGCGCCGATTGCAACAATCGGACTTCCACGCTCCGCAGTAAGTACGCGTGTTACTTCCGGTTTTTTCATATTGAAAAGGCCTATTGGTCTCTCGCTGTTCGCTAGATACAGGAGCATCAAGAATCGACTGGCATCAAATTCGCTCTCGAACACTGTGCGTTTTTCAACGCCTCTGTTGTAGCAGTGGTACCACTCATCAATAGCGAACGGCTCCCTGTTCATACTCGTAGTATGCATTGAGATGTCATCTCATTGCAATCCCCTCGATATGAACTGCAAACTCTGAAAGAGCCGAGTATAATGGCCCTCCGACCTGTATGGCACAAACTTACGAAGTGGAGATCAAGTCGTTGCTCGGGAGCGCCGACAACGCCCAAAAAGTGCGCGAAGCTCTGAAGCGAATCGATCCATCGTGCACGATCCAATCTCGCAACAAGCAGCTCAATCACTACTTTACCGGCGGTGAGCTCGGCAATCTGGCGGAGGTCGCACGCGAACACCTCACGATCGAAGCGGCGGCGCGTCTCGATACACTCGCAGAACAAGCAAAGGAATTCTCTGTACGCACGCGCGACAAAGACGGTCAGGTGCTGCTCGTCGTGAAAGCTTCAGTCGGTGACGACTCGAGTGAGAATGGTGTCGCACGACTTGAGTTTGAGGAATGGATCCAGCTCACGCTCGACGAACTCGACGCTCTCATTCTCTCTGCTGGATTCGCGTATCAGGCAAAATGGTCTCGAGAGCGTGAGGAATATCTCTGCCATGATATCAATGTCACACTGGACAAAAATGCAGGATACGGCTGGCTCGCCGAGTTTGAGAAAGTGGTAGACGATATGTCAAAAGTGGCTCGCGCCCGTACGGACATTGTCGAGTGTATGAAAGAGATTGGAGTGAGTGAACTCCCGCAGGACAGGCTCGAGCGCATGTTCACTTTCTACAATGCCCACTGGGCTCAGTACTACGGCACGGACCGCATATTTGTAGTAGAGTAAGACTATGTTTCTCTCCGATACCGACATCAAAAAAGCCATCCGCTCGGGAGAGATAGTGCTCGAGCCGTTCGACCCCCTGCGCCTCCAGCCGGCGAGCTACGATATTCTGCTGGGCAATAAATTCATTGAGAACGACGCCTCAAGTACGCACTTCGTAGACCCCGCGCGCAAGATATTTGCAAAGACCGTTGAGAGAGAGGTTGCCGACGGTGATGAATTCGTCCTGCACCCCGGTGTTTCCGTGCTCGGGCTTTCGAAAGAATTTTTCGGCTCTGACCATTTCCTCATCCAAGTCGGCGGCAAATCATCTCTCGCTCGCGTCGGGCTCATGATTCACAATACTGCGGGCATCATCAATCCGGGACATTTCCTGCACATTACGTTTGAAATAACGAACCAGAGCAACATCCCGATTATTCTCCGGCCGGCGATGGAGATAGCACAACTTACCTTTTCGAAACTCACCTCACCGCCGGAGCGCAACTATAAAAAGCTCGGCCGTTTCGCAAAGGACAACTGGAAACACTTCCTCCCCGCGAAGAAAAAGAAGACCGTTGCAAAGTGAGTATGGCGCGCCACGAGGAACATCAGTATCTCGACATCTTAAGGGAGCTCCTCGAAACGGGCGATGAACAGGTGGACAAGGGCACGGGCGTGAAGACCTACAGTCTTTTCGGCAAGCAGATACGCTTTGACCTCAGCCAAGGTTTTCCCCTTCTCACGACGAAAAAAGTGTACTGGAACGGTGTCTTGCACGAACTCTACTGGTTCATGTCGGGACAGAGCAATATCAAGTACCTCGTCGACAACAACGTCCATATTTGGGACGACTATCCGTATAAGATTTACATGGAAAAAGCGGCGAAAAAGGAAGTGCCGGAGATGACGAAAGACGTGTTCATCGCAACGATAAAGAGCGATGAAGCGTTTGCCGCCGCACACGGAGAGTTGCCCCATATTTACGGTGAAAGCTGGCGGCGCTGGCCCGCGGAAGAAGGCCGTACGGTCGACCAGCTCGGTTGGGTCATCGATGAGCTCCGCAAAGACCCCGACGCACATAATACGCTGGTGACCTCGTGGAATCCGCCCTACCTTTACTCCATGGCTAAGGCAGGCGAGGGCGCGCGCTTTCCCATCTGCCACAACATGTATCAGGTCAACATAAAGCACGGGAAGGTGTGTCTTCAGCTGTATCAGCGCAGCGCGGATATTTTCCTTGGCGTGCCGTTCAACATCGCGAGTTACGCGCTCCTCACGGTTGTTCTCGCAAAAATATTGGGTCGAGAGGCTGGAGAATTCGTCCACACCTTCGGCGACGTCCATATGTACGAAAACCACCGTGCCCAAGTGCTCGAACAACTCGCGCGAGAACCAAAAGCATTCCCCACAATCTCGTTCTCAAAGGATTTCGACTCACTAGAATCATTTAGACCAGAGTACGTGCAGCTGAACGGCTATGAACCACACGCCGCAATCAAGGCCGAGCTCACCGTCGCCGGCGGGTACAACAAAGACCTGCACGGCGCTGCCGCATAGCCGCGTATGATATAACTCCAACAACGGCGCTTACCAAACTATTTTTCAATTTATGACACACTACTCACACATTAAGAGACAGGACAAAAAAATATACGAAGCAATCATGCGCGAAGAGGCTCGACAGGCTTCCGGTCTCGAGCTCATCCCCTCGGAAAACATCGTCTCCCTCGCCGTGCGCGAGGCTATGGGCTCGTGCCTTACAAACAAATACTCCGAGGGGTACCCGCATGCTCGATACTACGGCGGCAACGAGGTCATCGACATCGTCGAGGACATCGCACGCGACCGTGCAAAAAAACTCTTTGGCGTGGCTCATGTGAACGTCCAGCCGTATTCCGGCTCCCCCGCCAACCTCGCGGTCTATCTCGCGACCTGCAAACCGGGCGACACCATCATGGGCCATCTCTTGACTGCGGGCGGCCATCTCACGCATGGATGGAAAGCAAGCGCCACGAGCATGTTTTACAATGCGGTCCAATATGGCGTTCGGCCTGATGGTTACCTCGATTTGGAACAAATTGCGTCCCTCGCCAAGAAACACAAGCCGAAACTCATCTGGGTCGGCGCTACCGCATATGTGCGCGAGTTCCCGTTCAAGGAACTCTCGAAGATTGCGGACAGCGTCGGAGCGTATCTCGCAGCTGATATCGCACACATAGCAGGTCTCGTCGCGGCGGGAGCGCATGCGAGCCCCGTGCCATATGCACACATCGTAACGACCACCACGCACAAGACGCTCCGCGGGCCGCGGGGCGGCATGATTATGGTCACCGCGAAGGGCCTGAAGAAAGACCCTGAACTCGCCGAAAAGGTGGACCGCGCAATCTTCCCGAATCTGCAGGGCGGACCGCATGACCATACGACTGCAGGCATCGCGGTTGCACTCGCCGAGGCCGCCACTCCCACGTTCCGTGCGTATGGCAAACAAATCGTGAAGAACGCGAGAGCCCTCGCTGCCACCCTCGTCTCTCGAGGAGTCGACGTCGTGACGGGCGGTACCGACAACCACATGATATTAGTGAAGTGCGGTACCGGTCGCGGCGCAATCCTCGAAATCGCGCTCGACGCGATAGGGCTCACGACCAACAAGAACACTATCCCCGATGAGCCCTCCTCGCCTTTCTACCCGAGCGGCATCCGCATCGGTACTCCTTCTATCACGACGCGCCTTATGAAAGAGCGCGAAATGAAACGTATCGGCAATTGGATTGCCGATGTTATGGACATTACAAAAGACGAGGACCTCCCCGCTGACAAAAGTGCCCGTAAACCATACCTCGCATCGTTCAAGAAACGTGCCTACAAAAATCGGAAGCTCATGACAATGCGAAAGGAAGTTGCGCAGCTCTGCAAGAAGTTCCCGATTCCCGAGCGATTCGTCTAAAGAGTCCCCGCGTCCTGTGCCTGCCTGAGAAGAATCATCCCCCCGTAGAGACCACCAAAGTCGGCAAGTTTTGAGTGCACCATCTCCGGTATCTCCGGAAATTTGGTCATGATAGAGCGGAGGTGCGCCTCAACCCTTTCCACGGAGATTCCGATAGTATTGAACATCGAACCTCCCAAGACGATGCGGTGAGGCGACCAATGCATAATCGTGTTATGCAAACCGTACGCGAGGACTTGTGCGAGCTCATCCCACACGGGAGAGTCTTTGCCGAGCTCGCGGGGGTGCACGCCGAAGCGGTTTTGGATTGCCCTCCCCGAAATCATTTCACCCAGCGTGTCGTCTCCACCTTCCATCGAAAGGAACTGCTCTCCTATCTCAAACCCGAGCACGGCCGCGTCGATATATCCGTGGACGATGCGGACCCCGTTGACACCAGTCGATACGGTCACGTACACAAGGAGCGGCACACCTTCGCCGGCGCCGAAATGAGCCTCCCCGAGACCGACAAGTGCGGTGTCATTCTCGAGGAGCACTCGCGTACCCAGCTCTTTCTCAATATCGTGCGCAATTGGCTTTTCGTCCCAGTCGGGGCAGTTTGACGCGTATGTCGAACGCTTAGCGCGTATCGGCACACCGGTCATTCCTATCGTCATCGCATCAATCGGGTTCCCCCCTGCGATATTGTTCGCGACGCGCTCTATGAGCGCGAGTCCGTCATGGTACGACGCAGGCGTATCCGCGATTATCGGCTCCGAAAAACGGCGAAGGTCATGGCTTCCCGCCATGCGCATTTTTGTTCCTCCTATGTC
>DATECE010000051.1:0-9478 GCA_036516595.1 Minisyncoccota bacterium
TGTGTCAGTGAAGCCGGCAAATTCTTCCGTCCAGAATGCCTTCACGATGGGGTCAGAAATCTTTTCGATGACCGCGTTGCGGAACGTCTTGTTGGTGAGCATGCGGTTTACGTCGAGAAGCGTCGAGTCGGGGTACTCGAGAAGCGCGAGGAGCGTGTTCTGCAAAATGTATTCCATGCGTGCGCTCCACGCATCTACCCAAATGCGGCGCAGTGCTCCCATGAGTCCCGAGACCACGAGGTGGCGTTTATCGTACCCGACATCTTCCTTCACGTTGAATCCGATGGGGTGGTCGGTATCGAAGGGCGCAAAGTACACGACATCGTTGATGCGTTCCTGCGGCACGAAATCGAGGAGCTTTTCGGCCGTCGAGCCGTGCGGATCGATGAAGGTGATGCCCTCGCCGTTTTGGATGTCTTGAATCGCCATGTTCTCGAGCATGGTCGATTTGCCCATACCCGTCTTACCGATGACATAGACGTGCTTGCCTCTGTCTCCCGCGCGAATGCCAAACATCTCGCGCTTTCCTCGAGTATGCGTCGCCGCAAAATATGTAATGCGGCGGTCATCGTCGATGTAATCCGCACTCATGCCAAAAGTATACCCCGTGTAATAGACGAAAACGAATGCCGCTCAATTGGCTCCGTAGAGGGCACTTACAGACCTGAGGAGTGTGCGCACATCGGCCTGCACGTCGGGCGAGCCGAGCGCGACAATAGCAATGGGCCTCTCCCCCTCCTTTGTTTTGAGCAAAAAGACGCCGGCATATGTCTCGCGCGCCTCATCGGTACGGCCTATTTTTCCGCCGACAAAGCCGTTCGATATGCTCGGCACTCTATTGAAATTACCGAGCGTCCCCCAGACGACTGCGCCGTAGGCATCCGCCTTCACGCTATCGCTCGTGATGTCGAACACAAATCGTCTGTTCTCATAGATGTGCTTGAGGAGTGTGAAGAGGTCCTCCGGTGTCGAACGGTTCTCGGGTGAGAAGCCCGATGGGTCTGCGAATGTCGTGTGTGTAAGACCGATTGCGGCAACTTTCGCGTTCATCAGTTCCACGAAACGCCCGTACCCAAACGAGTGTGCAAACGTTTCCGCCGCCTCATTGGAGGATTCAGTGAGCATGAGTATGAGGAGGTCGTGCACGCTGTACGCTTCGCCCGCCTTGAGGCGCGGTATCGTCGTCGTGACCTTTACCTCGCTCGGGATGTAGATGGTTTTGTCGAGATTGAAGTTCTCGATGACGACAAGTGCGGTCACGAGCTTGGTGACAGATGCGATAGGGAGTGTCGTCGTCGCGCTCTTGTGCATGAGGACGGTACCGTTCTTGATGTCGGCGACGAGATATTCTTTTGCCGGCACAGACGGACCTTTTGCATAGTATGCGTACGCATCGCTCGTATCGACGCGCTCGTACACGAGGACTGGCATACCCATTTCCGTGAGTGCGAAGACTTTCGCGGCGTCCTCGGTCGAGAGACGTATGCAGCCGCCCGAATACGTAGAGTCCACGGGTGTGCCATCGGGATGCACCGGCCAACCGTGTATGAAAAAGTTTCCGTTGAACGCGAGACTGTACGGCATGTGAACGCTTCCGAAGGATGAAAAATGGTCGCGCTCGCGAGTCTCGACCTTGTAGACGCCTACAGGGGTCTCCCACCACGAGCCCTCCCTGCCTTTCGTCATGATGGGGACACGGAGCGCCTCCGCTCCTTCACGATACACCGTGAGCATCATCGTCTCGAGATCAGCTTCGATGAACGACGCTTTTTCTGCGACGAATTGCCCTTTCACGCGACTGTAGAACTCCGGATCTGAGAGCGACGGCCACGCGCCGTATAGGATGGGAGTCGACGAGGCCTGATATGAGGGCACTGATATCGAATAGACGACGGACGGCCGAATGCTGTAGATGGCATACCCAAATGCGGCGAAGGCAAGGGCGGCGAGCGCCGCAAGAACAAGGCGCTTTTGCGCGCTTCTCGCAATTACCTGCGGCGCGGCAGATTGCACGGCGCTCGGCGAGGGCGCAGACTCCGGCATGGAAGGCGCCGGAGCAACGCTTTTCGGCAGAAGTGCGGCTGTGATAGCCGCCTCGGACCACCCTTCAAGCGAGAGACGTGCCGCTATGGTGGGCGTGTCCATCCCGAACACCCGCAATTGCGTGATGCGCGGCCGCGGATCGTCATCCCTCATGAGACAAGTATATATCGAATGTTCCTACTCACTTCCGACTATTTGCCTCAGACTCGAGTACTTGTTGGCTGGGTCCCCCAGCACCAGAGCAAGCACGGTGCTGGGTTTCGCTCGCTTCGCTCACTCCACGCCACATTCACTCCTGTTCCAAGATTTGTCGTAAGCTGGAATACTTATTGGCAGGATCCCAAAACATGTAACTTGTAAGGCCGGCGTCGGCATTTGCCTGTATTTGTGCACGCACCATTGCCGGCGTGTAGTCCACCGGATAATCGAAATCCTGCAGCCACGGACGCATTTTCGAAGCGGGGTATGCTGGCTTTGCGTACAAGGCTGGCGTCGATGTGCCGATTCTCGTATGCGTGAGTCCAGCGACCGTCGATGTCGTCGCAACCGTCCGCCGCACCGCTTCGCTCATGGAAAACTGCACGATACCGTAGCTGTTTTCATTCACGTTCGAGTAGCCGTGGAAGCCTTTGGGGTAATGCGAAGGGTAGACCATGGGCGCGACGTAGTCGAAGTACGGAAGTGTCCGCTCGAGTACCTGCCCGATGTTGAGGTCATCGGTATTCGTGGTCGTCATGCCGAAGAGATCGGCCGAAGTGACCATGCCACTCCCCGCAAGCTCGTTGTGAAGATACTTGAAGAACTGCTCCAGCGCCTCGGGCTTCGACATACCGCGGCTCCACGTTGCATCCGCTTCCGCCATCGGACCGTCGGACGGAAAACGGATATAGTCGAAATTGATTTCGTCGAAACCGATGGCGTATGACTCTTTGGCGAGCGTGACCACGGTCTCCCAATACGGACGGGCGCTCACGTCGACAAAGGAGAGTCCCTTGTGGTCCTTCCACACGCCGCCCTTTGTGCTCTGCACGGCGTGCTCGGGATGAACAGATGTCCAATATGGATTTTGGAATACGGTGACACGTCCGATGACATAGATGCCTTTTCCATGCAGGCGTTCGACGAATGCCTGCATGTCCTTCGCTCCGCACTCGTCGGAGACCATGGGACCGAGCACTGGGTCGTCCGAGGGAAATGCAATCTTGCCCGTGTAGTCGCGAATATCGATAATGATTGCATTCAGTTCTGTCGTATCAATGAGCTCGATGAGATTTCCGCGAAACGACGGCGTGCCCGCAGCGCATTGCGACATGTACACCGCTCGGACGCTATCCGGCGTTTTCACGTGCACGGCGGTTGGCACTTCGTCTGCTACGACTGCGGCAGTCGTCGAAGCGATACGCGTAAACGCGACTGAGGGAGAGAGAGCGCTCGAGCCGACGAGCGCGGCAAGTGCTATCGCACCTCCGAACGCGGCCCCGAAAACTGCACTGTTATATTTCTTTTTTGTCTTCATCCGCATGCGAAAGAGCGTCGTTTCGTTGAAGCGGATAGGCGTCGGCAAAATGCGCATCTGTGTGGGTGCGTCCCTCTGTCCGTGTACCCCGCCGGAGCGCAATACCGAGCGAAATGATAAAAATGCCGAGTACTACGAAAAAAATTGAATCCCATCTATTCGGAAAGCCTAAAAAAGGGAGCACTGCTACAAGCGCGCCGGAGAGCATGATAAGCGTATCGAGTGTCATGGCGCTCAGTATAATGCCACTCGCTGCGACGGCCTAGGGGATTGTTGGTTGTGCTACTCGACAATGACCACGAACTCACCCCGCACCGCTTTACGCCTTTCGAGATCTTCCGCGAGGGCAAGTGGCTCGCCCGAGAGCACCTCCTCATGAAGCTTGGTCAGTTCGCGACCGATGGATACTTTTTTTATCTTCAACGCAGCGAGCTCCTTCAAGAGTTTCAGAATCCGATGCGGTGACTCAAACAAGACAACAGGGATTTCACTTGAAGCGACTTGTTTCAGCATAGTCTGCCTCCCCTTTTTGTGCGGTAAGAATCCGAGGAATGTGAACGCATCGGCACTGATGCCCGCGATAGAAAGCGCGGCGGTGAGCGAGGATGGACCCGGTACCGCGTCGATGACAATCTCCGGCATGTGCTCACGGATGTACGCGACGAGCCGCGCGCCGGGATCCGAAATGCTCGGTGTACCAGCATCGCTCACGTAGGCCACGTGTTCGCCCGCCTCGAGGCGCGCGGCTATCTCTTTTGCCTTTTTGTTTTCAGTCGCCGCGTCGCAGCGCTGCACCGGCGTCCGAAGTCCATAGTGTGCGAGCAGTTTCGAAATAACGCGCGTGTCCTCGGCGTAGATGACAGAAGCCTCCTTCAAATTCCAGAGCCCGCGAAAGGTGATGTCGCCCATGTTCCCGATGGGCGTCGCCACTATCGAGAGTTTTCCCTGCGTCTCGTCTGAGGATTCGTTCATGCAAAGACGCTATCACCAAAATACGAACAGTGCGAGTAATTGCGAGCATTCAGAGGCCCCGAATGCGAGGCGCGGAGAAAGCGGTGTGCGAGGCGTACAAATGTACGGAGAGCACACCGCAGAGGCTCTGCAACGACGCAGGCGGGGCCTATCAATGCTCGTCAATCGGCGATTTGCTCGGCGACTTTATAGATATCGCCTGCTCCCATCGTGATGATGAGGAAGCGGTCGTCGTACGCAAGCAATTTTTCGCGGATGCGGTCGAAGGAATCGAGAGAAAGTGAATTCCCCCCATAGCGGCGGGCAGTTTCCGCAACGACCTCGTTGGTCACCGATGGATCGTCCGGTTCGCGCGCGGCGTAAATCGGCGCGATGATGCTCTCGTCCGCACGCGAGAGCGCCGTACCGAATTCTTGCAGGAGCGAACGGGTACGCGAGTACAGGTGCGGGTGGAATGCGATGATGATTTTCTTGTCAGGAAATTCCTGCCGCGCCGCTTCGAGTGTCTTTTCTATAGCCGTCGGGTGATGCGCGTAGTCGTCGTATACAAGCGCGCCCCGTGGTGTTTCCCCTTTGTATTCAAATCGCCGCCACGAACCCTTGAAACTAAGGAGTGCATTGTCGATATAGCTTTCCTGCAGGTGCGGGAATGCCGCGCGTGCAGCTGCTTTTGCGGCGCGGGCATTCTCGCGGTTGAATTCCCCTATCTGGGAGAGCTGAGGCACTGACTGCGTCGTGTAATCGATGATGGGCGCACGCGCTCCGAGAAGCACTGCGGCGATGACTGGGTCGTACGGATTCGTCACAATACAGCCCTCAGCCGGCACTCGTTCGACTGCCTTTTTGAACGTCGCCTGCAAAGCTTCAAGATTCGGGAAGTAATCCGTATGATCGAGCTCTATGTTGGTGATGACGAGGATATCCGGCATGAGCTTGAGGAGATGGTCGCGATACTCGCACGCTTCGACGACGAAAAGATCCTCCCTTCCCGCCAAAAAATTGGAGTCAAAATCGCGCACGATGCTCCCGACGATTGCAGTCGGCTCTTTTTCGCAATCTCGCAATATTTTCGCGAGCATTCCGGTGGTCGTCGTTTTGCCGTTCGTTCCCGAGACGGCGATGGTGCGCGCGCCCTTGGACACTTCACCGAGCGCTTCAAAGTACGACATCTCCGGAATGCCCATCTCCTTTGCGCGTACGCGCTCGACGTTGCTGCTCGGCACAGCATCACTATAGATAAGGAGTTCGGCATTGGTCGGGACATTGTCTGCGTCCGCGCCAATCTCAACTTCGATGCCGCGTGCCGCAAGCATGGTAATCGTCGGCGACTCTTCCCTATCCGAGCCGGAGAGACGCTTTCCCCGATGCGCGAGGAGCTGCGCGAGCGCCGACATGCCGATACCCCCAACCCCAACCATGTGAATGTTTTTTGGCACCATACTGCTATTTCGATGCGTGGGCGGTCAGGAAATTGTCCATGAGTGTGTAGCACTGCTCTTTCATCAGCGGGGCAAAGCGCTGAGCGTCGCCTCGCAATTTTTCGTCGTCGAGATCAAAGTTTTCATGCGACCATTTCCGATCGATCTCTATCTGTCGCAACACCATTCTCTCCGTAAATTCGAAATGGAAGAGAAGGCCGAACGCATTCTTGTATTGAAACGCCTGCATCTCGCAGAGCGGTGTACGAGCGAGATGTACGGCATCTTTTGGCAATTCAAATGCGTCACCGTGCCACTCGAGCGCTGTAAAGGGCGACGAGAACGAACTGAAGATAGAGCTTCTTTCTCCACCATCTGTAAGCTGAATATCGTAATATCCAATTTCTTTGACCTGTTTGCCATCACGCATGTTAGGGGTGACCTTCGCGCCAAGCGCGTGGGCAATCAGCTGACTCCCGAGACAAATACCGAGCATGGGCATCGTACCGATGTGTGCGCGGATCATGGCCAGCTCGTCGGCTTCAGAGATGTAATTCTCATATACACCCATGGGGCCACCGAGTACGATGAGTGCATCGAATTCCTGTGGATCCGGCATCGTATAGGGTTTCCACAACTCCACCACGTGGAGCTGTACGCCTCTATCTTGCGCATAATCTCCGATGTACCCCACCTGCTCGTGACCGACATGTTGAAACACGAGAACTTTTTTCATAGGTATTTTTGCAGGATCGCCACGAATTCATCGTTGCGTTCGTATTCGTTTTTGAACATCCCGAACGAGGCGAATGCAGGCGAGAAGAGGATGATGTCACCTTTTTTGGCCTTTTCGAAGGCGGCTTTCACCGCTTCATCAGTGATATGATATATCATATCAACGCTGAGAGAGTCCCTGATTCGGTCAGTGCCGGTACCTGCGAGGAGTACAACGCCTTTGCACGTCTTTTTGATTTCCTCGATGAGTGCGGACATATCCAATCCCTTGTCTGAACCGCCCATAATGAGGATGACTGGCGTACGATGCCCTTCATGTGAAAGCGCACGGAGCGCGGCAATCGTGGCCTCCGGCGTCGTCGCGCTGTTGTCGTTGTATACGCGGACGCCTTTGATTTCTCCCACAAACTGGAGGCGACCCTCGACGCCTTCAAACGATTCGAGTCCCGCGCGAATGTCGTTCACGTTTAGTCCGAGCGCGAGGAGAGCTGCCGCTGCGAGCGACGCATTGTGACGATTGTGTTCGCCGAGGACCTTGAGCATCCAATCGCCTGCAACTTCCTCGGGGAAGATAGGCTCGACGGGCGGACGTGCCGCGCGCACACGCTTTTCGAGGGAGCGGCCGATGATGAGCGTGTCACCCGTTTTTTGGTACCTGAAGATGTTTGCCTTGTCGTCGAAATACTCATCCATGTCGCGATAATAATTCTGGTGATCTGGCATCAGATTCGTAAAGACCGCCACTGAGGGACTCACGCCAAGGTCTCTAAATCCCTGCAACTGCCACGAGTCGAGCTCAAGCACTGCAATGTCGTCCTTTTTCACCATGGGAAGCACCGCGAGCGTGGAGAGGCCGCGGACATTGCCGCCGAGGTGTGCGCGTCTGCCGGCACGGGTGAGCGCGTGGTAGAGCATATGCGAAACGGTCGATTTGCCGCGCGTGCCAGTGATGCCGACAATTCTCGCACCTCGCTCGGCTGCATACTGCGCGAAAAGCGCTGTCGACATCGCCACTTTGACACCCGCTGCACGTGCAGCGGCGATTTCAGGTGAGTCGAGCCGCACGCCTGCCGCTTTCACGATGAGGTCGGCATGGGTAAAGTCGTCCATCTGATGACCGCCAAGATGGAGCGTGACATTCGGAAGGTGCTTTAATTTCGAGACCGGCTCGGAAAGCTGCGCTTCTGTTTTTGTATCGGTCACGGTGAGTACCGCACCGCACGAAGCGAGAAATTCTGCGTCGCCAACGCCGCGACCGAGAAGTCCAAGGCCGAGAAGCGTTATCCGATTGCCGCGGAAAGGGGCGCACACATCTGTCATTGCCCTACTGTATCAAATTCACAAAAAAGTGAGGGCCGCGGCAATGCCTGCGGCCCTTAATGCTGTTCCTTTCCGGCTTCCGGCTTCTTACGCGCGGACGCGCTGTTTGCCGAGGTCGACGATTTCGCCGTCCCCTTCGTCGGCTATTTGCTCGACGAGGTCGACGATGCGCCGGCGCAACTTGCTGTTCTTGATGCGCATGAACGACTTCGTGAGCGACAGTCCGTCGGACGTCGCAAGGAAGTCGGACACGTACGCCGGCGACGGCAGCTCGCCTTTCGGGACAGCCTGACCGGGGACGTGCGGCGCACCCTCGAAGAAGAATGAGACCGGAACCTGCAAGATGTTGGCGATGGCCTGAAGCCGGCTGGCGCCAATCCTGTTGGTCCCCTTCTCGTATTTCTGCACTTGCTGGAACGTGATTCCCAGCGCGTCGCCGAGCTTCTCCTGCGAGAGCTGCAGCATCATTCGGCGCATCCTCACGCGGCTTCCCACGTGTTTGTCGATTGGATTTGGGGCCTTTTTGCCCATCGGTGCAATCCTTCTTGCTGGTTGGAACGAGTACGGCTTCTATAGCCGCTTGAGACAGTTTCTGCTGTCGTCATGAATATAGAATGAAAATGGGTCACTTGTCAAGTGCCCCGCCCCATGTGGCGCCCTTTCTGACGTCCGTAACAAAAACGAGCCGTGATGCCTATTTTACGAAGAGAGCTTCTCTATGATTCGCTCGCGTGCAGCAGAGCGCTCTACGCCCCATTCGTGTGAAAAAGCGTCGACTGCGGCGGAGAGGATGGCGCTCGCCTGTGCGTCACGCATACGAAGATTGTCTCCAATCACACCGTCGAAGTCGACGAACACATGTGCATCCTTCAAGATTTCAGCGAACCGATCTTTATCAAGCAACTCAGAAAAAGATCCGATTGCGTTCAAGTTTCTCTTTGTCGCCTCAAATTGCGCAAGCGCCCCTGCGTCCCTCGCCTTCTGTTCGGCTTGTGTACCTTCTCTGCTATATGTCGCCCAGATTGGAATGAGGTCGATCCGCTCGTAATCATTGCCAAATGCTTCCTTAAAAGATTTGCGGGCAATATCAAAATTCTTGACAGAGTCCTCGATTATCACCGCTTTCACCCGACCATCATTCGCCGCCAGCACCCCGCCCATATACGCGACGAGATTCTTGAATTTGTTATCGGCGACTTCCCAACTTGTATTTTCTTGTAAAAGCCGACGCCCTTCTTGAGTCCCGAGCTGAGTGATGAGGGCTTGTCGGAACTTTTGCACGATATCCGAACCGTAAATCTTTGCAGATTGGTAGCGGGTAGACTCCACATCACCGGCAGACCAGAGCGAGAGATGCGCTACTGAATCTTTGTGCTGCTCAATGAGAGCGGCAATAGACTCCGACACATGCGGGTACACAAGATTCTTCATCGGTATATCGTGCAGCCCTGCGATGATTCCGCCCTCAAGAGCT
>DATECE010000052.1:0-2189 GCA_036516595.1 Minisyncoccota bacterium
ACCTTGCCGCGCTCCTCATCTATCTCACCGACCTTACCATCGAGGTCCTTGAACGGGCCGTCAATGATGACGACGGCATCGCCCTCTGCGAGGTCGATGGCATGACGCACGGTGTCGCCCTCTGTGCGCTTCAATATCTTGTCGACTTCCTCTTGGGAGAGCGGTACCGCCTGATTGGCAGTGCCGACGAATCCCGTCACCTGCGGCGTGTTGCGCACCACGCTCCATGCATCATCCGTCGCTATCATATCGACGAGGACATAGCCGGGGAATATCTTCTCTTTGGTCTCGGTCTTTCGACCATTCTTTATCTTTATCTTTTTCTCTGTGGGGACGACGACATTGAAGACTTGATTGGTCATGCCAAAACTCTCCACGCGCTGTTTGAGATTACGCGCGACGGCGTCTTCGTAACCGGAATACGTGTGTACCGCGTACCATTGTCTGTCGGAGCCGTAGGTTTGTTTCGCCATAGAATCTGTTCAATGTTGGTAGTCAGTTGCGTTATTCAGCAGCAGGAAGTTGCTCGTCAAGCGACGGTTGCACCGGCTGTGCGTCGATGATGAGCCCGCTGGTATCCCCCTGCGGCGTGATTTGGAGTGCCGGCGTCTCCGAAGCGCCCGCACCGACAAAACGCGAGAGCGAGGACGTAAAGATGTAATCGAAGAATCCGAGATAGAGTGCGACAGCGATGGAAATCGTGGCGACAAGGACCGTGTATACGATGGTCTGCAAGCGCGTCGGCCATGCGACGTGCCGAAGTTCGCCTTGTGTATCACGCACGTACTGGATGAGTCCCATAGGTGTTCGAGTATAGCTTCTAAGTCGCCAATTGAAAAACCCCTCTCGGGGCTTACGAAACATAGTACTCCCCACAGGCACGCAGGTCAATACCGGTCAAAAGACCGTGGGGTGCTCGTTTTACGAGACATCTGCGAGAAATCGGATAAGTGCTTTGGCACGCGCATTTTTCGCAAGCGCGTAGCGCATGTTTCGCCCCGTTTTTATATAGGTGACAATGTCGGCATGTGCGAGAAGTCCGAGCTGATGGCTCACGGCTGAATGCGTCATGCGGAGTGAAGACGCGATTTCGTGCACGGCGAGCTCACGTCGCTTTACTATGAGCGAGAGAATCGACACCCGCGTGGGCGATGCGACTAATTTGAACAACTGCGCGGCCGTACGGTCGCGCCTTCTTTGCGCTGAGGAAACCATCGGGGCTATCTTATTTCGTACGTAATTGTCACGCTCGAGATAATTTTGTTCTCGCCGGTCGGTATATCGGGAGCGACTTTGAGTGCCGCTTCGCTGCGGACTGCCACGTCCCCTCCCATACCGTACGCATACGGCATTGGCGGATAGCTGCCGTTTTCGCTGAAGCCGACGACCCGTATCAGACGCACATTCAACTGCTTCGCGAGTTCGGCAGCCTTGGTCCGCGCGTCATCGATTGCCATGCCGCGTACCTCTAGATTGAGCTCATCCTCATCGTCAATCGTAAAGGATAGACCGCTGACCTGCGAAGCTCCGCGCGAACCAACACCGCTGAGGACTCCCCCTGCTTTATCGGTATCACGCACCTTCACGCTGAGCGTCTGTGAGACGGTATAGCCTGCGAGTACTTGATCCCCCGGCGGGCAGTACATATTGCTCGCACAAATTCGTTCAGAGTATTCATACCGCGGGTATGCGCTGTAATCGGCTGTGCGGATATCCTTTTCGTCGATACCCTGCTCTTTGAGATACGCGATGATGTCATTTGATTTCTTGGTCGCCGTCTCCTGCGCCGCTTCTACGGTGTCAGCTCTTTCTTCAATCGTCACACTAAAAGTCGCAATGTCCGGCACCGCGAAAATCTCGCCCTCACCCGAAACGGTGATGGTGTTGGTCGCCGAGACACCACTGCCGATAAAACGCATGCTTTGGAACGCATAGAGCGTGGCCGCGAGCAAAAAGAGCGCGAGCAGGCCAAGCGCGACAGAGCCGACCGAACGCATGGTCTGCGGTGAGCCGAGCTTATCGCTGATAGATTGTCCATCCATATGAAAAGACGTGATTATTTAGTAGTGATAGTTAGACGCATCGTAACACAAAAACTTTCACGCTTTTTTAATGCGGCTACTGGATGAGCTCGTACATCTCCCCGTAGGTCGAGAGGAGCGACGGCACCGCAAAGATGAGCCCAACGA
>DATECE010000053.1:0-5400 GCA_036516595.1 Minisyncoccota bacterium
TACCGAGGTTCGGCGCACCGAGCCGTGCACATCGTAGAGAACGATATTGCCAGTCCGGTCGTATATTTTGGTGCTCTCCGCTACCTGTCTGCTCTGAAAGTTATCGATGGAAGGAATAGGCATGAAGGTCGCCCATGCGACAACCGCACCGAGCCCGAAGAGACCGAGCGCTATCGCGCCCATTATCGACAGCTTGAGCCATTCCGGCAATCGGCCGACGCTCTTTCTCCACATTTTTTTGAATGTTTTCATATGGGGGTCTATTGTAGCGAAACTCACCCTCAGGAGCGAATTATCGAGAGCGCAGGACGCGCAGTCGCCAAATGGGTGATGCCGATAGCAATCGCATCGTACTCATCATCGTGCTTGATTTTCTTGTCAATTTTGATGAGCGCGTGGAGCATGGTCATCACTTCGCGCTTCGAGGCGCTTCCGTGCCCAGCTGCTGCACTCTTCACCTCCCCCGGCGTGTATTCGTGTACCGCGAGGCCCGCGCTACGCGCGGCGGAGAGCAGCGCGCCGCGCACTTCGGCGACACGCATGGCGGTCTTTTGATTTGAGCTGAAGAAAAGCTTTTCCATGGCGACGCAATCGGGCCGGTGTGTCTCCAATAGACGCCTACACTCCATGACTATTACATGAAGTCGATCAGTGAATTCATCGCTCGCGGAGGTCTCGATGCATGCCGAGTGAATGAGTAGGTCTTTCGCGCCGTCGCGCTCGATGACCGCGACGCCGCACCGGCCGTAGCCGGGGTCGATTGCGAGCACACGCATACAAGCAGTGTACTAGTAAGGTGGCGTAGAGCACACGAGCACTCAGTGTATAAAGATTTCTAAAATTTTTGTTGCGTCTTTCATATGCGCTCGACAAAAAAGTGAACACTCCGCGGCGCAGGGCGGCGGAGTGCATTTTTTCAGCGAAGCAGTGCATCGAACATATCGGGACGGTAGCCGAGTACCTTGCGGCCACGGATTTCGACGACCGGTGTGCCCCAGCCGAACTGCCGCGCCCCGTACACCCACGGGTGGTGCAGATGGATGTCGTAGATTGCCGGCTCGATGCCACGCGCGCGGAAGTACTGGATTGCGTACACGCACGCCACGCATCCACGCTGCGTGAGGACGCGGACGAGTGGCTCCGCGCTCGCGGGTAGCGCACCGAGTGCCACGAAGGCGACGACGATGCATACAGAAGCTATTCGAGTCATCATTGGGGTTCCCCCACAAAAAAGGTCTCTACGCAGAGTGCCCGAAGTTTCATGAGATGTAAATGAACGGGCGTTCACTCACAATCACTCCGCATTTGTGTAGACGTCCTCGACATCGTCGTAGGCGTCGATTTCCTCGAGGATTTTCATCAGATGCTCGTTGTCTGCATCGGAAAGCGGAACGGTTGACTTGGGCTCGTATCCTTCCGCAGTTTTCTCAAATGCCCACGCGGCGCTGCCGACCGCGGCGAGTGCGAGGCCGTTTTTTGTGAGCAAATGTTTTATCTCCTGCGCGGTGCGATTCCTGCTGTCGGTCACGGTCTGTATCAAAATCGCTGCACCGCCGGGGCCGTAACTCTCGTAGAGGATGCTCTCGAGTTCCGCCGAGTCTGCCGCTGCGCCCTTGGCGATAGCGCGCTCGATGGTGTCTTTGGGCATGTTGGTCTTTTTTGCGCGCTCGATTGCGGCGCGCAGGTTCGGCGAACTTACGTCGCCCTTCGCCTTCTTGCTCTCAACCGCGATGCGCTTACCCATCTTGCCCCAGAGATTACTTTTCGCGGCGTCCGCCGCTCCCTTCTGCCGCTTTATTTGCGCCCATTTATTGTGACCGGACATGTACCCAATATACGCGCCCAGTCACTTCGCGCAAAGCGGACGACTTTTCCACATTTTCGCACTCCCCATATCCACATAGTTATCCACTGTTATCTGCACGACTAATCCACACAATCGGACGTTTTGCGCAAAAAAACTGTCAAGGAGTGGCGCCTATAGTGAATGAGCTGATGCATTTACCGTGCGTCGGTCGTCCCGAGGCCAAGGCAGGAATGCCGGAAGCCAAAGGGCAGTTCCTCGGGTGATTTGGATGCGTAAAGTTTCCAGCGCTGCAGGAACAGTCGGCGAGAGCAGCGACCGCATGAAGTAGGGAAGCCATGCGCAGGTGGGAGGCGAGGCGCCAAGCAGTTCGTCCCCACAGGCCACCACTCCCTGATTCGTAAGAGGAGATCATATCGATTCCCAAGAGTCCGTCCGGTGACCCACGAACCGCCGAAAATACAAAAAGCCCCCACAAGGGGCTTTTTGTATACCGTGCGCGTCAGTGATGTCTATTGTACTCGGCTTTTTAGGGATGTCTTTCTTATCCCCATGACTCTATGAATTGAAACGACGTTTGTTTCAACGGCTAGGCTAGATTAATATAAGCTCAGGATTGCGTGTAGTCAGGGGAACCGGAGACTGGTACCATTTGCGAGCCACTGCGCCGGCGCACGCTCTTCGGGTTTGATCTGGAAGGATAACTTCCACCCGCGATTTCTAACTTTTGGATGGAGATGCACCACTCCGGTCCCTCTGACTGCAGACAAAGAGCTACGCCCCGTTTTCGTCGATGGGCTGCGATTTCAGATGCTGTTCGCCGAACTCCTTTATTTTCTTCGTTAGCGCTCGCAAGTCTTCGTTCAGGACGTCGTCACTCCAGACCCTCACACTTAGTTCCCTAGGAATAAGCAGGATCAACTTCTCGGGCACGACATCAATATTCGAAAGGTTCAAATATGTACTATCAGGTCGCTTCGCCGGCACTGTCGTCGCTTTTGTATCGCGGCGTTCCCGCTTTGCGTGGATGCTTTTGCTCTGCACAGTGCCCACTTCCCGCAAACCCGCGTACTCGCTCAATTTGAGAAAAGCTGGTGCGGCTGCGCTTGCGACGCGCGGGCTAACTCGGTATACATCCATGATTTCATTTAGCAACTCATCACGCGAGAGTTCGTGCGCGGTCGGGGCTCGATCGAAGAGTTCCGAATACGCCCCTTTGATGATTTCTTTTTTGGCGGCTGTTCCTGCGTCACCTCGCAGTTGCATTTTTCGCATTAGGTCTGTCGCTTTTCCGTTCGGACCAACGAGTCCGAGGAACTTGAGCATACTAAAAGCGAGCACGGAGTCGGTGGAATTGAATTGCTGATTTTTGAAGTAATCAGTACCAACCTCGTTGAGGTTCCTATTCTCAACCAATTGCATTAGCCGATCTATGCGGGCGACACCCAAATACGGCGGCGGGAGACGTCTGCTAGTCGTTATATCATTGTGATTGACATCATTCATAGACTGGTTGTAGAAGTATAGTTCAAATCCCAACCTCCGCAAAGCTGTTTTTCACAAGTAGAATTGATTTCGGGAAAAGTCAATAGGGTTTGTCGCTAGAAATAACGATATTTCGGTCTGAGCTCGCGGGGAAAATACTACATCAGTTTCCCTTGTGAGACCGAGATATCGGCGCCCATGTGCTCGAGACCTTTTTTGGTCACGGTGCGGCCGCGAGGCGTGCGTTCGAGGAGCCCCGTCTGCATGAGGTACGGTTCGTTGACCTCTTCGATGGTCGCTTCTTCTTCGGAGAGCGCTGCCGCAATCGTCTTCAGCCCCACGGGACCGCCGCCAAATTTTTCGATGATGATGCCGAGAATGTCGCGGTCGGTTTGATTGAGTCCGAGCTCGTCTATTTCCAGCATCGCGAGCGCGCGCTTCACTGTCTTCAGGTCGAGCTTCTGCTCGTTGACCTCAGCGAAGTCGCGGCAGCGCTTTACCAGATAGTTGGCGGTGCGCGGCGTCGCGCGACTACGCCGCGCTATTTCACCGAGCGAGTCTTTGTCGATATCAATATTGAGTATTTTTGCGGAACGGCGGAGTATCTCAGCTATTTCGTCGTCGGTATAGTACTGCAAGCGAAATGTGCCGCCGGAAAAGCGCGAACGCAGTGGCGCGCTCAGCATCGAGATGCGTGTCGTCGCGGCGATGAGTGTAAAGGGCGGCAACTCGAGCTGGACTGTGCGCGCCGCCGGCCCCTTGCCTATCACGATGTCGAGTACGCCCGCTTCCATCGCAGGGTAGAGGACTTCTTCAATCGTGCGGTTGAGCCGATGTATCTCGTCGATGAAAAGCACGTCGCCGGACGCAAGGTTGGTGAGGATAGAAGCGAGGTCCCCGACGCGTTCGATGGCGGGGCCCGATGTCGAACGGAGGTTGGCGCCTATCTCCTTTGCCATGAGATGAGCGAGCGTCGTTTTGCCCAAGCCGGGGGGGCCGTAGAGAAGCACGTGTTCCGGCTGATGGTTGCGACCCTTTGCGGCGGTGAGGAGGATGCGGAGATTTTCCTTTATGCCGCTCTGCCCTATATAGTCAGCCCAATTCGTAGGGCGCAGCGCTTGGTCGAGCGAGCGCGGAGACTTTTCTATTTCCTGTGCGTTATGGGCCATAAAATCCGGCTTCACGGCCTGCCGTAGGCAGGGCACGAAGGCGATAATGGTATGGATTCAATTATAGCGCGCCGCAATGGAGGGCTTGACAGGGCCCTATAATATGCTATACTGATTTTTGGAAGCGGTGAGAGCCGCTTTTTCTCATACCTACCAAAAGAGGCACATAGCTTCGGGCGATTGCGGTTATATCGAGGACGCGGCGGCGCTGCTGCCACCATCCTTAGATCCAAACTGCAACTTTTTTCTACGAAAGGATCGCCCGAAATTGTGTGTCTCTTTTCCGCCCCCAACATAACACTCGATTGCGTGCACGCAATCGAGTTTCGTGGTTTAAAAAAGTCTCGGCGCCGCTCCTCAATCTCAATGCCGAACCTACGCAATCGTCTCCAGCATGACTTCGTCATGCAAGTCGACGACTCTGCCGAGCTCATCGAGCGAGGTGACTCCTTGCAATACTTTTACCGCACCGTCCTGCGCCATACGGCGTATCTGCTGATGCTTAGCAGCGTGCCAGATGTCGCGTTCGCTCGAGCTCTGCCGCACACACTGCTCAATTTCTCGGTCCATGAGAATGACCTCGACGACTGCGATGCGGCCTTTGTACCCGATGCCGCCGCATTTTTCGCACCCCTTCGGCAGCCACATCGTCTCGCGATTTTGTGGAAGTTCGTCCGAGTGCGGCAAATTTTTCACGAGCGGTTCGATGAGTGCTCTTGCCTCGCCGCTAACCGGCGTCGCCACGCGGCAAAAAGAGCAGAGTCGGCGCACGAGGCGCTGTGCCATCGATGTCGTGAGTGCCGCGCCGAGAATATCGGCTGAAACTCCCATGTCGATGAGGCGCGGGAAGGTGCCTGCGGCGTCGTTGGTGTGTAGCGTCGAGAAGACGAGGTGACCGGTGAGCGAGGCCTGCACCGCGGTCGAAGCGACCTCGGCATCGCG
>DATECE010000054.1:0-2600 GCA_036516595.1 Minisyncoccota bacterium
CGATTCGAATCTGGGCGCATCGAAGGGCCCCGTGTCGAATCTGTTTACGAGCTCGTCCGCTCTCGGGTCTGCGTCGTCGGGTGCACGCCGACTATTTCTGCACGTCATTCGTTTCGCTCCACGTTTTCGGTTGTTGGGGCAGCAAACGGTACTCTCGCCGCAAAGGCCCTACATTTCCGCTCGCTCTTCCCATCCTAGACTTATACGCGGAATGGTCAAGCGAGACGCTCTATGGTACTTTTGTCCAATCATGGGGCTCTCCGTTGGAATTGTGGGTTTGCCGAACGTCGGAAAGTCGACGCTTTTTAATGCGCTGACAAAAAAGGGTGTCCCAGCTGAGAATTATCCGTTCTGTACAATTGACCCGTCTGTCGGAATCGTCGCAGTGCCTGATCACCGGCTGGATGCGCTAGCCCGCATGTCGAAGTCCGAAAAGACGATTCCTGCGGCGGTGGAATTTGTCGACATCGCTGGCTTGGTCAAGGGTGCCTCGGAAGGCGAAGGGTTGGGTAATCAATTCCTAGCACATATAAGAGAGGTGGATGCCATAGCGGAAGTCGTCCGCATGTTTGATGATGAGGATGTGCATCACGTGACGGGCGAAGTGGATCCTGTGCATGATATTGAAGTCATCGACATGGAGCTGATTTTGGCAGACCTACAGACAGCAGAAAAGCGACTCGAGCGACTGGAGCGCGATGCCAAGAGTGGTGATAAGGAGCTTGTCGCAGAGCGCGATGTACTCCGTAGAATCGTACCGGTTTTGCAGAGTGGCAAGCCCGCACGAAGCGTCGCTCTCGATGAGCAGGAGCGCACCGCCGCAGAGGAGCTCCATCTCTTGACCATGAAGCCGATACTGTATGTGCTGAACAGAAAGGCCGGTGCGCTCAACGTGGACGCAGAGAACGCTGAACGCTGGCGGCAGCTCACTCAATTTCTGGATGCTTCCGGTGCGCAATACGTTTTTATCGATGCTGGCGTGGAACATGAACTCTCCGATGTACACGATGCCGAGCGAGCGGATTTTCGACGCGAGCTCGGAGTCCAAAATGATGGAGTCGACTCACTCATTAAAGCAGCGTACGCACTTCTCAACCTCATCTCTTTTCTTACGACGGGCGAGAAGGAAAGCCGCGCGTGGACGATACACAGAGGGGACACAGCGCCGGTTGCGGGTGCAGCGATACACAGTGACTTTCGTGACAAATTCATTCGCGCAGACGTGATTCAGTGGGCGACCCTGCTTGAAGACGAGTCGTGGGCCAAGGCGCGCGAGAAAGGTCATGTGCGTTCGGAAGGGAAGGAATACATCGTGCAAGATGGTGATGTGATGGAATTTCGTCACAGCTAAAAAGTGTGCGCCCGGCTTATCGCCGGGCGCATATTTCTCGAACTGAGCGTCAGTTCCAGCGGTACGTGATGCTGGCGAGCGCGCTGTCGATCTCGAAGGCGCGATCGGCCCTGAAGCCGCCGAAGGTACTCGTCGTCGCCGTGCTCGACACGTCGAAGGACGTGTGGGCGTATTCGAACCCGAGCAGCCAGTTGCGCTCGCGGCCGAGCGCGTACTTGAACCCTGCGCCGACCCGCCATCCGCCACCGTAGACCGTTGTATCGGTCGTGGAGGAGAAGACGGGGACTGTCAGGGTGAACGTGCTGACCTGATTGAACTGTCCGACGGCGCCGCCTCCGAAGACATACGGGAGGAACCGTCCGAGGTCGTAGCCGACTAGGAGATCGGCCGTACCGTACCATTTCAGCGAGTATGTCGTTCTCTCGCTGAACGTCGGGGACCACGCAATCTCGCGCGAGCCTGAGGCGTCCACGTAGTGGAAGCCGATGCGCGGGCCGAACACAAGATCGCGGACCTGCCAGTTCACACCGACGCGCCCGAAGGCGTCCATGCCTGAAGGTTTCAAGTCGGCGAGCGTCCCCGACGGTCCTATCGGCCGCGGATTGTCCGCAAGCACGCCGGCAGTGTAGCCGGCCCCGAGTTCGACGTAGGGCCCAGCCCACGACGCAACGGGTGTCGAATGGACGGCACGCAGGCGGTTGCCCGAGGCGTTGGTGTCCGCCGCAAGTGCGGGGAACGCGGCCATCATCGCGAGGATGATGGCCGCAAAACGAGCTATTTTCATGGTCTCAGTCTCCCTAAGCACTGCCCCAAAATGGCAGCTGATAGGAATCATACCACAGCATTGACCATGCGTCAATTTCATTGATATGTGCGAAGAAAGCGCCGACGCAGGCTATACTTCCCTCATGAATACAAAAGTAACGCCGAAGGACTTTTTCCTCTGGGCTAGCGCCATGGTCGCTATATACGGGGGCATTATCGCATTTATCACGCTCCTGTTTGAGTACATCAATTACGCCTATCCGGACGTGCTCTCCTATTACTCGGACCCATTCTCAGGGAGCATTCGCTTCTCCATGGCAAGCCTGTTGGTACTTGTGCCT
Organism: Minisyncoccota bacterium; assembly: GCA_036516595.1. Classification (GTDB taxonomy): domain Bacteria; phylum Patescibacteriota; class Minisyncoccia; order Phycocordibacterales; family UBA2100; genus UBA10103. The sequence continues at coordinate 2,458 of DATECE010000054.1, forward strand.
GTCGCCGTGCTCATTATGCGACTCATCCGCAGCGACATCGCTCGAGACTCGTCTAAGCAAGACCTGTGGGTCAGGCGCTGGGCTTTGTACCTCACACTTTTCATTGCGGGGACGACCGTCGTCGTCGACCTTATTACGCTCAT
>DATECE010000055.1:0-8547 GCA_036516595.1 Minisyncoccota bacterium
TCCCATGGAATGATGTGACTAGCGCCAGATGCTAATCATGTTTTCTCGAGCTTACGGCGACCGGATGTCATCGTCTTTCGTACGTTACCGCGCACCGTGCGCGAGTTCGTTTTCGTACGCTGGCCACGCGCGGGCAGCCGCTTCGTGTGGCGAGTGCCACGGTGCGACTTGATGTCCTTCAGTCGGCGGACGTTTGAGCTTATCTGACGACGAAGCTCACCCTCAACGGTGAATTTTTCAATTGCTTCTCGAAGTGAGTTCTCCTCGGCAGCACTGAGCTCTTTGGGACGCTTCCCACAATCGATTCCGAGTGACGTGAGTGTTGACTCTGCGCGAGAGCGACCAACGCCATAGACAGCGGTAAGACCGATCTCAAGTCGCTTCTCCTCGGGAATGGTTATGCCTGCGATACGCATGAAAAGTATAGTTACAGATTAGCCCTGACGCTGCTTATGGCGTGGATTTGTACAAATCACCCACAAGCGACCACGCCGCCTGACGTGGCGGCAATGCATGCAGATCTTCTTGACGGATGCTTTCACTTTCATAGAGTTACGCGGCTACATTCGCCGCGTTATTCGAGCACGCCCGCCGTACGGATCGAGTTGCAGTTGCACCTTGTCCCCGACGAGCACTTTTATCCTATGCAGACGCATTTTTCCTGACAAGTATGCCAGTATCGGCTCTCCACCGTCGACTGAAACGCGAAAAAGCGTGTTCGGGAGCGCCTCCTCGACGACTCCTTCCACGACTTCTGCATCAGCCATATCTGCGTGGAGTAGAGTAGCAAAGAAAGAATGGCCCGTCAATGCGTCCTTAGCGTTCGGGCTCCTCGACGGTAATCCGGATGTCAGACGGGTCTTCGGGGAACGTGTCGGACCAAAATGGCTCGATACGCGCCCTCGCGGATTGGATACCGGGGAACGCCGAAACAATTCCTTGGAAGGCATCCTGTCCCTTACCTGCGAGGGCACTCGCCAGATCTGCCTCGTTTACCTCCCATATGAGGAGCGCTCCACCGGACATGGTGAATTGAAGCGGGTCCGTGCCGGCCGTAAAGACAGCTGCCGGAAACGCCTCAAAATCATCACCCCCGACAAGTCGGACAGACGCCGCATCTGCCTCGGCTGACACCGAGAGTGCAACCGCATGCGCAAACAGTGACGCGTCGAACACAGGGACTTGTATGCGAGCCCGTTCCTGTATGCGAGCACCGCTGCCATCTGCCGCATCCGGAAGACTTTCATAGGCAATCTGAATGAGGTCAGGGAAGGCTACGGTTGTTTGCGTGGAAAAATCGGCCGCGAGCGCTCGCGCTTTTGTCTCAATGCGTCCGCGGAGCGTAGCAACGGCAGCGTCGCGATCACTCTGCGTGACCCCCGGCCGCTCACCGGAAAAACCACCAGAGAACGATCCCGATGATTCCGCATAGACATTCGCGTACTCAGTCGGTGAGCTCTTGAGGCCGGGCAGCGTAAATCGCCCTGCCTGAACGTTATATTGTTCACCTGCCTGATCAGCGACCAGTGTCACTTGCACAGAGCCTGGGGTTGTTCCCTTCTTCGGAGGCACAATAATCTCTGCAGGCGCCCTAAAAATGAGACCCCCTGATGATTCAAACCGCGTATTTTTTACCAAACGAACAGTCGATGCTGAATAGTTGTTATACACAGTGACCGCTCCGCTCGCCTTATCCTCTGCATGCACCGTCCCCGAACTCGCGACTGATTCGGAATCCTCTATCGTCGACGACTGAATGACATACGTAAGTGTACCGGTCGCTGCGGCAGCTGCGGGAAAGGCCGTGAAGCGAGCCGATTGATCAAAAACAACAGTCTGCGTCCGCGGAGTAACAATTACCGCAGTGCTGCGGAGCGCCACCAAGACGAGCGTCGCGAGTACGACGACAGATAGCGCCGCAGCTCCCCAACTGAGGAGTCGTGGAGCACGCCATGCGCGTCCATGCGGCACGCGCGAGGGATCCCCAAGTGGCCTCGGCCGCATGCGCGGCGAGACTGGGATGTCTCGAATCGAACGCGGGCGCTCGTCGCCTTGTGAATCGCCTGCAATCGTTCCTTGTTCGTCAACCGGTATATGCCGAACGGGCGCCGGGCGGCGTGGATCACGGGAAGGCGGGACGATATCTTGGAAATAATCCTTCGTCATCGTGAAAAAAGTATAGCACATAGCGACGTTTAACGTCCTCGGCTTCCGCGAGACGTGTATAAGTCACTCTAATCATTCTCTTGCGAGAGTGCCGCAATACAGGCCGCCGCGAGAGATGGCTCGAGTTTATCCGCAGACGAGAGCTTCGAAGAGAAGTCCGGACTCCGCATAATGGCCACGTCGAACGGGAGCGTCGTCACCGTGAATTGCGAGAAATCGATTCGTGCGAAGAATCTTGAGAGCCACTCGGCAAAATCATTCTGGACAAAAAGTACGAGGGTATTCGGCAGTCGCTGCTCAGATGCAATCTTTGCAATCGTCTCACCGAAGACTCGCGCGAGATCCGGTTCGGCCGCCGCGACAGAACTTTTCAGTGCCTCGCACGCCGCATCGGCGCAGGCTTCACGTTCAAGCATGCGCATACTGCCGAGCGTTTCCTCGGGGGCTCTCTCTGGCGCAAAACGCGAAAGCATGGTTCGAATTCCCTCAGGGACAGAACACTGCTGAGTAATCATGCCGTCATGGACAACTGCTAGATGTGTCGACTCGATACCGACAGACACAATCACATAATCCTCCCCCGCTGCGCGCCCTGAAGCCTTGAGGGCTGAGAGTAGACCTGAGTGACGTGTGACGGAAGCCGCCGGAAATGCTTTCTCCAGTGATGCGATGACAGTGCGCTCGACACGTTCATCTGCGTTTGAAATGAGTGATGCGACAGCCACCGAGTGTGCATACTTGCCTTCTACGTGGCGCACGGGATAGCCGTTGAGCCAGATACGCGTGACAGCTGCCTCGTACGGGCGCTGCTTGGAAGGGCTCTCGGCACTCAGCGCATCTCTCGCCACGGCACCGACCAGTGCATGATCGATGCGCCGCTCGTCGGAAAATCGCTGCATTGTACGTATCGACTGCGAAAGAATCCACGGCGTATGCATGGTGAGGTGAACTCGCTCTATCTGCGGGCGCGCTGCGCCGAGCGACTTGAGAGCCTTGTCGGACACTTCTTCTACCTGTGAGCCCACAGCGAGCGCTGCGTGCACGGGATCAGCGCGCTCGGGCACCATGAGTGTGTGCGCCGAGGCAATGACGCGCGCATCATCAAGTGCGGGAAGTGCGAGTATAGCGACCGACGCGCCACCCGACATTACGTCAGCGACAGCAATCGTACGTTCGCGGCGAACGGGCGCCATGAATTGCATCGCTCAAGTATACCGCGCGCAATGCGCGTAATTCACCCCCTTGTCGCTACAATGTGAATTCTTCGGGTGTACCGACAATGCATGTCGCTCCACATTGCTGCCGTCTGACATCACGCGAGCACTGCCTTAATCCGGCGAATACCCGATGCCACAGCTTCCTCTTTTTGTATTTTAAACGTACCGGCAAGCTCTTTGGTGTTGCAAACATGCGGTCCACCACAAAATTCAATCGAAAATGCTTCCGTAAATTTCGGGTCCGCTGCACTCGCCTCCCCTGGACCCACAGAATACACAGAGACAGTGTCAGGATATTTCGCACCAAACTCGTGCTCGGCACCCAGTTTCTCTGCCGTCTCTTTTGGCATTGTTGAGCGTATGACCGGAAGTGCTTGTCGTATTTTCTCGTTAACCAGTTGCTCCACCGTGGAGATTTCTTCAGGCGTCATCTTTCGCCCAAAAGAGAAATCGATGCGCAGGCGTTCCTGCGTAATATTGCTGCCGCGCTGCTTTACGCTTTCGCCGAGTACCTTCTGCAGCGCGCGTAGAAGTAGATGATGCGCCGTGTGTAAGCGAGTCGTTTTTTCTGATGTGTCGGCAAGTCCGCCTTTAAATTTTTGCTCGGAGCCGCTGCGCGAAAGTTCTTGATGCTTGACCATCAGTGCCTTGAAACCAGCCTCGTCGACAGGAATCTTCCGCTCGGTCGCCAGCTCCTTCGTCATCTCGAACGGAAAACCGTATGTCGTAAAGAGTACGTATGCCTGTTCACTTGATATGCGATCATGCGCAACGCGCTCAAATTCCTTCATTCCCTGTTCCAAGGTTCTTCCAAACTGGGTCTCCTCTTTCAATATTTCAGCAGTAATCTCCTCATATGCGCGCTCGCTTGCGAGTTCTTGATATGCTCGTTTGTACTTCTCAATCACAATGATGGCGGTACGCACGAGCATGCTGTCCTCTGCTTTGTCCGCTGCAATGTCGAGATTCATAGCGTGTTGGGACGCGCGGCGGATAAGCCGGCGGAGGACATATCCTCTATCAGTGTTCGATGGGCGCACACCGTCACCGAGCATGAAGACCGCGGCTCGCATGTGATCGGCAATTATTCTAAATGAGCGCTTATGCTCTTTCTCGTACGACTTGCCTGAGAATTTTTGGAGAACGTCGACCATCTCACGAAATACGTCGGTCAAGAACACGTCCTGTAAACCCTCCGATGCCGCCGCGATGCGTTCGAGACCGCCGCCAAAGTCGACATTCTGCTTCGGGAGGAGAGCGAAGGTTCCATTCGGTTGCTTTATGTACTGCATGAATACCGAGTTGCCGATTTCCATGAAGCGTCCGCAGTCGCAATTGGGATGGCAGTGTTCGCCGAAAGCCGAGTTATGTGGAGTTCCGAAGTCAAAAAATACTTCACTGTCCGGCCCCCCCGGCTCACCCGCCGGCATATTGTCGGGCTTGCCCGCCCTGCTCCACCAGTTCTTGTCTCGGTACGCAAAAATACGCTCCCCCTCTTTCATGCCACGTTCGTAGCCCGCCTCCTCAGTAACAATCTCGGCGACTCTTGCTTCAATCCTCTTACCCGCGAAAAGCTCTTTCCATGCGGCTATCGCCTCTTCATCCTTTGGTATCGCACCATCTACGGAACCGGCATACACGGTCACGTAGAGCTTCGTGGGGTCGATGCCGACTTCTGTCGTAAGGAATTCAAAGAACCATGCGAGCTGCTCCTTCTTGAAGTAGTCGCCGAGTGACCAATTACCGAGCATTTCGAAAAAGGTGGTGTGCCTGTTGTCTCCAACCTCGTCGATATCTTCCGCTCGAAAGCATTTTTGAGAATTGACGAGGCGTACACCTGAAGGGTGCACTTCCCCAAGGAGATACGGCACAAGCGGTTGCATGCCTGAGCCGGTAAAGAGCGTTGTCGGGTCATTGTGCGGTATCAGCGGTGCCGAGGGTATCGCGGCGTGTCCGCGTGCCTTGAAAAAATCTATATATGCAGTCCTCACGTCGTTCACGTTCATTTGGATTAAAGTAGCGTGATTTGCGAAAAATGCAACGCGTATGAACCTTCTGCCTTCATTGCCGCACGCTCACCTGCCCTGTACTATGGGTCGCCATGGACTACCATCTGCACACTCTCAAGAACGGATTACGAGTCGTCCTCGCCCCCGAACGCGACGCGCGAACGGCCACCATCATGGTCATGTCCGGCACTGGCTCGAGGTATGAAAGCGAGCGTGAAAATGGTCTTGCCCACTTCCTTGAACATATGTTCTTTAAGGGCACAAAACGCCGCCCGAGCGCAAAGGCAATCAGCGAAGAGCTCGACGCCATCGGCAGCCATTACAACGCATTCACCGCAAAGGAGCGGACCGCCTATTACGCGAAAGTTGCCAGCCGATATATCGATACTGCACTTGACGTGATCAGTGACATTTTCCTCAATTCCACACTACCGCAGCGAGAGATAACGAAAGAGAGAGGTGCGGTCATTCAGGAGATCGATATGTATGAGGACATGCCGATGCGCACAATCGACAACGTCTTTGAGGCACTCATCTTCGGTAGCGAACATCCGCTGGGCCGGACAATACTGGGCCCAAAAGAAAATATACGCGCCTTCACACGCAACGATTTCGACACCTATCTCCGCCGCAATTACACACCGCTCAATACCGTAGTCTGCGTTGCCGGCGGCTTCAACGAAACAAAAGTACTGGCTAAGATTCGCAAAGAATTTGGGCGTCTGCCGCATGGCAACCCGCCGGACTACATGAGTTTTGCGACATCACAGACAACTCCACGTGTCGCGATAAAAGAGAAGAAAACAGATCAAACTCAAATGATGCTCGGCGTCCCTGCGTACCCGTACCTCCATGCCGATGAGTATGCACTCACGGTGCTCACCACCATACTCGGCGGCGGTATGTCGAGCCGCCTCTTCAGCGAAGTTCGCGAAAGGCGCGGGCTCGCGTACTCGGTGCATGCATGGGTCGAGAAGTATCCCGACACAGGCTACCTTGCCGTACAGGCCGGCGTCGAGCACGCTAAGCTCGGGAAAACAATCGAGGTTGTCCTCTCCGAGCTACGCAAAATGAAGCGCACCCCTGTGCACGCCACAGAGCTGAAGAAGGCAAAAGCGTACATCAAGGGCACCTCTGCACTTGCACTCGAGGCGACGGATGCGATAGCGGAGAACGCGGCGACAGCACTCATCAACATCGGTCGCGTACGCCCGCTCGAGGAAATGCATAAAGGTATTGATGCGGTGAGTGCGCGCGACGTGCAGCGTGTCGCGCGTGACATTTTCAAAACGTCCGCATTGAATCTCGCGATCATCGGCCCGCACCCAGACCGCAAGTCACTCCTACCACTGCTCCGCTGCTAACGACACACCTCGGTATCGACGGGTGTCAGCAACGCGATCTACACGCGCACTCCCTCTTCCTGAAGTATGTGACTTTTGGCCAGTGACCCGCCACGATTATAGCCACCGACTCTGCCATCGCTCCGTACAACGCGGTGGCAGGGTATCGACTCATCATAATTCGTGCGCATAATCGCACCGACAGCACGGGCTGCTTTCCCATTACCTGCGCGCTCTGCGACCTCCTTGTACGTCATCGTCTTACCCTCCGGTATATTCCTAACGACGTCCCTCACCCTATCGGAAAAAGAATTTTTCATGCTGTTCGCTTGATATGATATATCATATCGCTCTGAATTAGAGCCCGAGTGATTTTGTCCCCTTAGTTTTCTGCGTCTGCGCCAAGAGCTTCTTCCCCGCGTATTCGCGATATGTACAGTAATCACATTTCTCGGCGCGTTCAGGTATCTCCTCACTGTCGAGACATTTCTTAATCTGTATGAGTGTTGGCTCCACCCATTCGTCAGAGCCTGTGTAGGGTACGAGTGTGACTTCAAATTCAAGGACACCGTCGAATGCCGCTTTATCTTTGCCGGCATTCGCGTACACGAAGTAACCGGTATCCGACACCTTGAAACCATTTCTCCTGAAGAGCCACTGATAGACTTCCATCTGTCGCTTATAGCCGTCGTGCCACTCCTTATCGAGCGCCTCGATTCGCTCATCTTTACTCGTCGACTTGTAGTCCACGATGATGAGTTCTTCTTGTGGAGTGACCCAGACGTCGTCTATCGCGCCCGACACCGTGAATCCAGTCGCCCCATGCTTGTAATCGATGCCCTTAAAATTCTCCCTCCAAATATCCATTTTAGGGTGCTGAAATGGAACAGCGTCCACGCCGTACGTCTGCGTGAGCGGATGGGCCGTTTTTCCATTTCTGTGTATGTCGAATTCCTTTTTCAAGAGCGCGTCGACGGCGCTGTTGAGGTTGAAAGGGAAACCGGGTGGCCGTGCCGTGCCGAGCTTGTTATCTACATAGAAACACCGCGGGCACTCCATGAAGAGTCCTATTTTCGAGCGGGAGAGCCGCCATTTGTTTCCTCCGTAATTCCAGTCAGTTTTTCTGTCTGGCTTGTAGTAGTCGGACATGGAGCGAGTATACCCCAAGAGATACGCTGTCGGTATAGAAGTGCACTCGGATTACGCGCGTGGCCAGCGTAATCCTCCGAGCGCAGCCTGTCACATCTCACGGATGCATCATTCCTTATCGTGCTCTGGATTCGAGTCGTCGACACCGCTCAGGCGTCCATCAAACCAGTGTTTGAAGGTATTCTCGACGTACCACATGCCGGTAAACATGATGAGTGCAAGAATCGTAGTGAAGAGTGCGACAGCGAACATGCCGAACCCTACGCTCATGCCGATGGCAGCCGTTATCCACAGACCCGCCGCCGTTGTTACGCCATGTAAGCCTCCGCCTCGGAAGATGATGAGCCCCCCGCCGAGAAAACCAATGCCGGTGATTATGCCCGCGGCCATATACAACGGCTGGACATCCGCAACGCCGATGTAGTAGGACGTCACATAGTTCGATATCACGACAAAGAGACACGCGCCCATCGCCACGAGCCCAAACGTGCGCGTGCCGGCGGGCTGGTGAGCAAAAATCGCCCGCTCTGTTCCGATGACGCCGCCAAGAAAAAGTGCCGTGAGAAGCTTTACGAACTCGATGAATGTCGGGTCGACAAAGTCTGCTGGGCTATGCATATACGAAGTATAACCTACGCTCCGCAGAGACTCTGCGCCTCCTCG
>DATECE010000056.1:0-7016 GCA_036516595.1 Minisyncoccota bacterium
GGACGACCCACGACGGGCGTCTCCAGCTACGATCCGCGTAGAACGATCCGCGCCGGTCACGCAACACTACGACCGATACCTGCGGACTTGATTTCCGGTAGGTGTCGACGTATCGCGCGCTCGCTTGAGACCGTTGAACGGCAGGCGGTGTGACTTTGTATTTCGACGCATCCGCTTTCACGGCCGCGAGCGCCTTCGCCGACTGACTGCCGGCGATAGCTTTGTCGAGCTCCGTCCGCTTCTGCTGAGGCGAGAGCGGTGGCCGCACTTCTTTCGAACGAGCCGGAACGGCGTAGACCGTTTTCGGCTTGTCCTGCTTCACGGCGGGCTGCTTCGGCGCGTCGGCGCCCGGAGTTCGGTAGACCGACTTCGGAACATCGAGTTTTGCCGGAGCTTCTTTCGCCCGCGTTTGCGCGGGCTGACCGGGAACGCCGTATACCGACTTCGGCGTGCCCTTCTTTATTGTTGGTGCCTGAGCCGGTGCGGTGTAGACGGACTTTGGAGCGGGTGTCGCTTTTGGAGCCGTATAGATCGCTTTCGGAGCCGCCGGTGTTGCCTTCGGAGCCGTGACGGATTTCGGAGACGTTGTCTGGCGCGGGCTCGTGTTGGTCGACGAGTTTCGTCCCCAGTTCGAGCTGGGTGCGCTAGTTCGATGGCTTGTGCTGGAGCTTTGCGACTTCTGCGGCGCACTCATCACATTGGACGGGATGAGTAGCAGTGCCGCAAGAGCAGCCGCTAGGATGGGGTGCCGTGTTTTCACGGTGGACCTCCTTGTTGGTGTTGATGTATCGCTGTATTTACGAGCGAATTGTCAATGAACGCCTGACAATCCGGTCGCGATAATGCCACGTTTGGAGCGACTTAGCAAGTTAAAAGAACGCTCCCCGTGAGGGGAGCGTGGGGTTCGATGGCAGGGGTCAGCTGCGTGTGCGACGACCCTTTGGGCGGCGCGGATGCTTTTTGAAGTCCTCGCAGGCGCCCCAGCCATTTACGCCCGCCACTTTCGCTTGCGTCTCTGCTCGGAGGAACGCATCCGCAAAGCGATGTGGCCTGTTGCGGTACAGGTAATCCTCGGCGAAACCCTGCTGGAGTAGGGCGAGATTTACGTGCTTTCCTCCGAAGCCGAGCGTCGCGAAGTAGTGGAGCCGGCTCGAGTAGGCGAACACAAAACCGATGAGCCGGCCGTCGTCGTCGAAGACTTCATGGTCATATTCGATTGCGACCACGTTGTCCTCGAGCATAGCGCCGAGCGCGCGAGTCGCCTCTTCCGCGTAGCATTCGCGCGTCCGCTTTATCTTGCCCGCGTGAGAGAGTTCGGGCGCATTGATGCCTCGCAGGCGGAGTGTGCGAATAGTGCCGCTGAGCGCTCTGACCCGAATGGTGTCGCCATCGGATACCTTCGCTACGCTGAGCGGCCCCCACGTATCGAGGCGCGTGAGCCCTACTTCGATCTCATCCCGATAGAAGTACGCTGCGACCGCGCTCAAAAGCGAGACGCAGAGCACCGCAATGATGGTAATTCTCTTGGTCACTGTATCCTCCCGTTGCCGTGCGCAACCGTACAGTCGTTTGTGTCAACGGTCAACTATTTCAGCGCGCTGGAGGTAGTCCCGAGAAATTCGGCAAAACTCATCTCGCGCTTGCCTTCGGGGATCACTCTATCGAGGACGAGCGCGCGATTCTCTAGATGTGCGTCCAGAATTTTTACACGGATTTTTTTGTCACCCTTTATCAAAAAGGTGTATGCGGTCGGCCACCCTTCAAATGCACGTATCTTCAGAAGGTTGGAGTATGCGTCACCGGAGAGGTCGATTTCGCCGTCTTCCTTTTTGAATTTGGTGCAATACGTTGCTACATCATGATTCTGAGCGCGTGGTTCAATCTCGCCGCGCATCCACAGTGGGATGATATCTGCGAGCAACCTGCCACCTTCGCGCGCGAGCAGCTCGTCGAGCGACGTTCCACGCGGGGGCCACTCTCGTATCGGTACTTTGCGCTGAGCGACGATGGGACCGTGGTCCATCGCTTCGTCGAGCAGAATGACAGTGATGCCGGTGTCCTTTTCGTCGGTGAGGATTGCAGAGCGGATAGGCGACGGACCACGTAATCTCGGGAGGAGCGAGGGGTGGATGTTGAGCGCGCCCCGCGCAGGAATGTCGAGAAGTGCCTTGGGCAAGATGGCCCCGTAATCCGCGACGACGAAGAGGGGATGAGCGCGCGATTTCAGATGTGCGAGGAACGATTCGTCGAATTGTGCGGGTTTCAGCACCTCGACGCCATGCTCCTGCGCCCACGCGCCGACCGGTGAGGGAGCGGAGGCGAGACCACGGCCCTGCGCTCTATCGGGCGCCGTCACGACGAGCGTGGGCGGAGAGCCGCGCCGGTCGAGCTCTTCGAGGGCAATCCGTGCGATTGTACCCGTGCCAAAAAATGTGTACATGTCGCTCATGCGCGTTCAGGTTCCTCTTCGTTCATTTCTGTCGCTTTGTCCGTATAGAGGATGCCTTCGAGATGGTCCATCTCATGCTGAAATACGTGCGCGAGGAATCCTGAGGCGCCGCGCGTGAATTTGATGCCGTTCTCGTCGAGGGCGGTGATGGTCGCTTTGTCTGCGCGGGGGACCATACCCCAATAACCGCGGATGGAGAGGCATCCCTCGTGTTTTTCTTTTTTGCCACGCGACATCTTCATGAGAGAGGGATTGATGTAGATTTGATCGGGAAGCGCGGGGGCCTCGTCGCCCTTCTCTTCTTCGTCCGGAGCGTTGCGCGAGTCGCGCGCGAGCGCGCGGCCGGAGACGATGAAGAGCTTGAGCGGTTCCCCGACCTGCACCGCTGCGAGCGCGACTCCGTATTGCTCCTTGCCGAGGAGGGCCTTCATATCCGAAATAAGCTCGCGGATGTGCGGGCCTCGAATGTCGTCCTCCAGAACATCCTTTGAGATTTCGCGGAGCGCGGGATTCATATCAAACGGCAGAATAGTACGCATCCGCCCTATCATAGCGGTGAATGTATAAAAGTTCGAGTCCCGCTATGGTGAGCAGGACTCGAGAATTTTAGGGGGCGAGCGCGGAAGATGCTTATGACGGCACGCGCGCGCCGAGCAGTCGACGTGGCGAGACCGCCAAACCGCTACCGATAGACACGAGCTGCGCACAGCAAGGTCTATCGCCCCGAGCCTGCTCGTGAGGCAGGCTCAACGAATTCCACGCGTAATCTAGCAGACATGGCACTTTGGTACAATGAGCGGATGCGACACATCGGTACGCACTTGAAACGCACTGAGAGCAAAGTCCGTGTGACCGAGCGCGGCGAGCTCATGCAGTATTTTTGCGAGCGGCTCAACGCGGACAGGAGGCGCGACGGCATCGCGCCGCTCTCGATGGGACGGATGGGGAAAATGCTCCAGAAGATACCGACCAAGGATCTCTACTATCTCAAGAAGGTCTGTGAAGAGTCTAAGAATTTTTCGAAAAAGTTTTGGTGGGAAATCAAGCCTCGGAAGGACGAGGAAAAAACAGCATAAAAAAACTGGTAGCAAATTTAAATTGAAATGAATCTCGCCCCGTAGTCTGTGCGATGCACAGTACTACTGGGGTACGAATTGAATCCAGAAAAATACACCAAATGAAAACGGCGCAGTGCGCCGTTTTCATTCATGCATTCGCAAAAAACTACTCTCTATCGAATACGGTGCCGCGGTGTTCGAGCGGTACCTGTTCGACATTGAAGATGGCCGTGCGAATGGTCGAGGTGAGCCAGCCAACCACAAGGCCAGCCATGAGCATGGCCCACACAGAGATAGCCTGCGTGCCGTTCGATACGTCGCCACCAAACCCGCCGAAGACGAAGGCGAAGTATGCGGCGTACGAGAAAAAGTACGCAGGCGCAAGCTCGAACCAGTCCGTGAGCTCGAGGAGCACGATCGCAGTCGCGATGAAGAAGACCGTTACCGGCAATCCCCATGTGCTACCCACCACGCTTGAGACGTAGGAGAGCGCTGCAAGTGTGAGCCATCCGGCCACGATGCCGCCGGTGAGCCCGAGCGCGTACTTGTGCATGCGCGAGGCTTTCGCGCCTGCCATGAAGTAGAGCGCCCAGCTGATAAAGATGAGCCACACAGCCCCAGCCCAAGGATACGAGGACGAGAGCGTCGCAGAAAGGTACACGACGAGCCCCGCCGAGGCCCCAATCATGAGTGCCACCGGAAGGAATTTCGCAAACGAAGGTTGCATAGAGAGATATGCGTTAATGAATAAGTTCGTTTCCTGCATCAGTATGACACGGAGCTTCCGAGGCGAGTCGCTTATCAACATGAGCGCATAGAGCGTCGTGGAGTAAGGAGAGATAGCAGGAGTGGTATAGTTTTTATATGGGAGCCGACGCAGTCAGAGAACCGGATTACGTCGAAACGCCGGAATACACGACAATGTCGCTCGGAGCGGCGCGCGAGAGGCGAGCCGAGCGAGCAACGCCCGACGAATTCTCTCGGCGCGCGAAAATACTTGAGGCGCTGGAGAAGACCTCGCAGTACCTCGCAATCGAGACGAATGTCATGGGTATGCTGGAACACATCGCGGAGACTGTCGGGCGCGCTTTCGGTGCAAAATACGTGAACTTCTGGGAACATACACCCGACAAAAAGGGCGTGTCGATTGTCGCCGCATACGGCATGCAGAAAGAGTACGTAGAACACTCGCGGGCGCATCCGATGCCTCTCGGCGAGGCGTGGATAGGTCGTGCGATGACGACCGGAACGACATGGTCGACCACCAATATCCTGAAGGATCCGTATCTGCCGGCTTCATGGTTGAGGGTGGTGCGCAACCAACAGTATCAGGGGCTCATGTGCTCGCCGCTCATCCGCAAAGGAGAGATTACGGGTGGCATGTGTGTGTACTACGGACAGCTGCACGAATTCGACTATTTCGAAATGAGCGTTGCGACAATCGTCGCTAATCAGGCCGCGACCGCGGTGGAGAACGCCCGCATCTTCTCCGATCTCGAAGCCGAACGCACCAAGACGATATCCATAATTTATAGTCTCACCGACGGGCTCGTGATGCATGACGGCGAAGGCAAAGTGACATTCCTCAACCCGCGCGCACAGGAGCTCCTGCTTATCGGATTGAGCGATGTGATGGGCAAGACAATCGACGAAACCATCGCGAAAGAAAGTGTGTACCTTCAGAATCTCTACCGTATCGTGCAGACGGCGCGTACCGAGCACGAAACCGTCGAGGTGATTACCGATGGACCGCAGAAACTCGCACTTCAGGTCACACGGATTCCAGTGCGCGATCAGGCAGGGCAGGGCATCGGCACGATGTTCGTCCTCCACGATGTCACGCATGAAAAAGAAGTCGAAAAGTTGAAGGTCAATTTCGTCACCACAGCTTCTCACCAGTTGCGCACACCGCTCACCGGTCTCAAATGGTCGGCAGAGGCACTCCTGCAAGGTGATCTCGGTCCGCTTAATCAAAAACAGCACGATACGTTGCAAGGGCTTTTTGATACCAATGAGCACCTGATCCAGCTCGTCAATGATCTACTCGACACCTCGCGCATAGAAGAAGGCAATGTCGATTACAAGTTCGAGCGCGGCGATCTTGTGGCACTTGTTGAGAAAGTGCAGCTGGGGCTCGCCGCCAAAGCAAAGCGTATGAATGTAAACCTCACGCTCGAGAAGCCTGCGCAGTTGCCGCCGGTGCTTTTCGACGCAGTCAGATTCGAACTCGTGGTCCAGAATCTCGTTGACAACGCTGTCAAATATTCGAAGCCCGGTGGGTACGTACGCGTCTCGTTCGTACCGGAGAGGGATGCCGTCACGCTTGTCGTCGCGGACAACGGCATCGGCATCCCCGAGAAGGACAAGGATTTCATTTTCAACAAATTTTACCGCGCCGAAAATGCGATGAAGTATCAGACGGAAGGCTCGGGCCTCGGACTCTTCATCTCGAAAAGCATCGCTGAGAAGCATGAAGGTGCCGTGGTGTTCGAGTCGAGGGAAGGAGAAGGGACGACATTCCGTGTTCGGCTGCCTATCGCGAGAGAGAGCGCGCACCCATGAGTCGTTTGGTCAAAGGGCGACTCGCGGCTACAATGCACATCCATGGTATTTACGTTCTCGCCCAAACTGGGCATCGACCTCGGCACGACGTCTGTCCTCGTCTTTGTGCCAAACAAAGGGATAGTCCTCAACGAGCCTTCCGTGGTCGCGGTATCCCAGCGTGACAACCGCATTCTTGCCGTCGGCAATGATGCCAAGCAGATGATTGGCCGAACGCCCGACGAGATAATCGCATACCGTCCGATGAAAGACGGCGTCATCGCGGACTACAAAGTCACAGAGGCGATGCTCCGCTACTACATCAAAAAAGCTCTCGGCCCATGGAACCTCTTCCGACCAGAAGTGATGATATCTGTGCCCGCGGGCGTTACCTCGACCGAGCGCCGAGCGGTCGTCGAAGCTGCGACGAAAGCCGGCGCGCGGGAAGCGTATGTGGTCAAGGAACCAATTCTCGCCGCGATAGGCGCCGGCATCCCCATCCAAGAGGCGCAGGGTCATATGATTGTCGACATCGGTGGTGGCACGACCGACGTCGCGGTCATTAGTCTCGGTGGTATCGTCGCATCGACCTCGGTCAAATGCGCCGGCAACCGCATCGACCGCGCCATCGCGGATTACATCAAAAAGACCTTCAATCTCGGCATCGGCGACAAGATGTCGGAGGAGATAAAGATTCAAATCGGCTCGGCGGTACCCGTCGAAGAGGAACTCACGATGACGGTGAAGGGTCGCGACCATCTTACGGGACTTCCGCGCTCTATCGAACTGGGGACCAATGAAGTCGTTCGTGCTGTCGGCAAAGAACTCCGTACGATGGTGAGCGCCATTAAAGACGTACTGCAAGAGACGCCGCCGGAACTTGCGGCCGACATCATCGACAACGGCATCACGATGACGGGAGGCTCATCGCAGCTTCGCAACCTGCCCGAGCTCATTTATCGACGCAC
>DATECE010000057.1:0-3012 GCA_036516595.1 Minisyncoccota bacterium
TCGTAATTCCAAACAACTACCGCAAGCATAAATCTCTCCTTTCAGATTTTTGAATTCCGTCACTTTCGCCGAAATATCAAAATCCTTGCTATCTGGAATAGAATCGAGTTCTGACCCCTCGCTCATCAAAAAAACTTCAACCGTATGACCCGCTTTAAGGGAGATAATACCGAAGCGGAATGTATTCCAGACATGTTCGAGCTTATTAGATTGCAAAATAATACCAAGCTTCATAAAGCTATTTTAACTGAAAAAGTGAAAAAACTCTATACCTAAACAATATCTCAACCCTCAATTAGTTTCTGGGCTTTTTACGCGAAAAGTATCCGCCACTCCATAGGCACTTTTTCAGGCCTATTTTTTATTCAGTTAATGAATGTCATTAACATGGTTAACATACTGGAGAGTGTGGTGTAGGGAGTGGTTCTATTCAAAGTGGTAGAAATACCAACCGAGGGTGTAAACTACCCACACAAATGATTCTAGTGACCCTCAGCCATTACCACGATTAAACGATCTTAAGGGAAGAACACATATCTGGTTGTAAGAGATAGGTTCTAACGTCATTTATTAGTTTCCACAGACACAAAAGCGCCCCGCAATAGCGGGGCGCTTTTGATAGTCATCATTCTTTCATTAAGGAACGATTACTGTATAATCTCCTTTCTATGGTCACTCCCGACGGATCACGTCCGAAAAAAGACAAGAAAACGCCAAAGCAGGCGCAGGGTGACGGCCCCAATCTCTGGATGCAGATGGCGGCTGCGCTCGCAGTCTTTCTCATTATCACGGTCGGTTACTCTCTCGTGCGCACGTATCTCGTGGAGCAGCCTGAGGAGGTACCGATTTCCCGCATCGCCACCGACATTTCACGAGGGGCAATCAAATCTATTCTTGTCGAGGGCGACAAAGTGACCGCAGTCTACTTAGACGAGAGCGAGAAAATATCGCGTAAGGAATCTGGCACCTCGCTCACCGACACGCTCGCAAACTACCAACTGCCAGCTCCGGCGCTCGCGGCTGTGGAAATCGATGTTCGGGACGAGAGCGGTTTTCGTTTCTGGCTCATGACACTCGCACCTATCCTCGTGCCTGCGCTCCTCCTCTTCGGCGTCATCTGGTACCTTTCGCGCCAGTTGCGGCAGGGCGGCATGCAGGCATTTTCATTCGGCAAATCGATGGCGCGCATGACGCGGCCCGAAGGCGCCGAGCGCGTCACCTTCAAAGACGTTGCGGGTGCAAAAGAAGCGAAGCAAGAGCTTCTTGAAATTGTCGACTTTCTCAAGAATCCAAAGAAATTTATTCTAATCGGCGCGCGCATTCCCAAGGGCGTTCTCCTCATGGGCGCACCGGGGACCGGCAAGACATTGCTCGCGCGGGCGGTGGCAGGGGAGGCAGGCGTGCCCTTCTTCTCGATATCCGGCTCCGAATTCGTCGAGATGTTCGTCGGCGTCGGCGCCTCTCGCGTGCGAGACCTCTTCCAGACCGCGAAAAAATCTTCGCCCGCGATTATTTTCATTGATGAGATCGATGCAGTAGGTCGTGTACGCGGAACCGGTGTCGGCGGCGGCAACGATGAACGTGAGCAGACACTCAATCAGATACTCGTCGAGATGGATGGTTTCGAACCGAACGAAAAAGTCATTGTCATGGCAGCGACCAACCGCCCCGACGTCCTTGATCCGGCGCTCCTGCGCCCCGGACGTTTCGACCGACGCGTTGTCATCGACCTGCCTGATAGGAAGGATCGCGAGGAAATACTGCTCACACATGCACGACAAAAGCCGCTCGGGCCCGACGTGAAGCTCACCGTCATTGCGGAGCGCACCCCCGGCTTTAGCGGAGCAGACCTCGCAAACCTCATGAACGAAGCCGCCATTCTCGCGGCACGCGAGGACAGGAAAGAAATCACGCAGTACGACCTCATCCGCTCTATCGAAAAGGTGATGCTCGGTCCCGAGCGCCGGAGCCACGTGCTCAATAAGAAAGAGAAGGAGATAACGGCATACCATGAAGCGGGACACGCGCTCATCGCATCGGTACTCCCGTACGCAGACCCTGTGCACAAGATTTCTATCATCAGTCGCGGTCGTGCGGCGGGGTATACGCTGAAGCTCCCGCTCGAAGAGCGCAGAATGCAATCGCGTCGCGAGTTCCTCGACGATATCGCGGTTTCGCTTGGCGGGTATGTCGCGGAAAAAATCGTGTTCGACGACATCACGACAGGCGCCTCGAACGACCTACAGGTATTGACCGCGCTCGCGCGCAACATGGTGGCTCGGTACGGCATGTCGGACAAAATGGGCCCCATCGCATTTGCCGCCTCGGCACGGGCGACAATGTTCGGCGAGGGAGTCGATGGCGAACAGTCGCAGGAAGTCGCTGGTCAGATTGATGCCGAGGTACGCAAAATAATCACCGAGGCCCATAAGAAAGCGGAAGATATTATCGAAAAGCATCGCGCAGCGCTCAATGCGACCGCGGCGAGACTCATCGAAGTTGAGACCATCGAGCGCGAGGAATTCGAGCATCTGCTCATTGCGCACGGCATCACACCAAAGAAGAAGGAAGATATTGAGCATCAGCCTCTTGCCTGAGTTCCGACTCACCACCACTCTCGCTACGTGCGCGTGTGGGGATGCGTAAAAAAGTTGCAAGCCCGCGGGAACGCGGGCTTGGATTTTTGTCATTCGCGGCGCTACCCATCTCGAATCAATGGTGCAGCTCGAATCGGCTTACCCAGACGGCGAAGCGGATTATCGTAAGCACCGCGAAGAGGGCAGACCACCACCAGAGCATTGGCCAGTTGAGCGGCGCAGCCAAGAGTGGATTGATGACGAGCTGGCCCAATATCAACGCCTCGGCGAGAAAGCCCAGATAGCAGAGCGCGACGAACGCTTTCTTGCTCTCTCGCGCGATATGGTTGTAGTCGTGCTCGGCATCGCTGCGCATCCACAGTGGCGCAAACGGCCACCGCACGACGAGAAACAGCACAAGGTCGGTAAGAACGAG
>DATECE010000058.1:0-3779 GCA_036516595.1 Minisyncoccota bacterium
GCCTGCGGATGTAATCGAATTCGCTGGTAGCGTCGGCTTCTGTGAAGCCGATGAGTTGGATGTCGGGCATGGTGTGGACCTTTCCTTTTTGCCACGCACACAATGCCACATTTCACATCACAGGTCAACTCACGTAACTGCAGAGCCCGCGACGAAGCCAGTAGTCCAGCAGAGTTGGAGACTGTAGCCTCCGGAGGGACGATTGATGTCGAGCAGGTCACCGATGATATAGAGATTCAGATAGCGAAGTGAGCGCATCGTCTTGAAATCAATCTCCGTAAGAGACACGCCGCCGGAGGTCGTCACCGCTTTGTCGAGTCCAAGCAGTCCTTTCACCTCGACTCGAAGATGTTTCAAGGTCTTCATAAGTGCGACGCGCTCTTTCCGCGTGACCTTGTTGCACTCGACCTCCCCGATGTGTGCGCTCTCGAGGATGACAGGCACGAGCGCGGGCGGAACGATTTCGCGAAGCGCGTTGCGAATTTTCTTGCTCGCGTGCTCTTTGAGGATTGATTGCAGGCGGGCGTCCACCTTCTCGTACCCCTCGCTCGGCAGAAGATCGAGCTCAAGCATTACCTCGCCATAGGTAAGAAGCTCGCCGATGTCGCGACTCATGTTGAGAATGGCAGGTCCGCTTAAACCTACGTGCGTAATTAAAATCTTGCCAATCTGCGAGTCGTGCTTCACGTCTTTTTGGAATGTCGTTATTTTTGCCTGCAGAGAGACTCCCGCTGCACGCGAGAGCGGCGAAGCCTTGAGCGCGATTGGCACAAGCGCTACGTCGGTGTCTTTGACTGTGTGGCCAAGAGACTTGAGCCACTTGAAGCCATCGCCCGTGGAGCCTGTCTCCGGATGTGAGACACCACCGGTTGCGAAAATATATGAACGCGCTCGCACGACGCGCCCGCTCTTGAGCTGTATCGATTCGATTCGTCCGTCTTTCGCATCGATGTGTGTCACGGGTGCGTTCGAAATGACAGTGACGCCACCTTGCGCAAGATAATTCACGAGCACGTCCCACACAGATTTCGCAGAGTTGGAAAGAGGGAATACACGCTGGAGAGCCTCTACTTTGGTCGGCATGCCGCGGTCGTTGAAGAATTTGACTGCGGAAGCAGTATCGAATCGCGAAAGCGGAGAGGCGAAGAATTTTCCTCCTGTTTTGAATTTGGCGAGAAATTTCTTTGCGTCGGCCTCCGCGTTTGTCAGATTGCATCTGCCGCCTCCAGAGATGAGGAGTTTTTTGCCGAGCGTCGCATTTTTTTCTATGAGCACGACCTTGTGCCCGCGCTCGGCTGAGCGTCCCGCAGCCATCATGCCAGCGGGACCACCGCCAATCACCGCGACATCCCATATCGTCTCGCTCTTCATCGCGGCATCGTAGCATAATGTTGCTTTTCCTTAGCACTGTGGGATAATCGTGCTCTGCACAAGGCAGCCGCTCCTAGCTCTGCTAGGAGAGGAAAGTCCGGACACGCCCACGTTACGCAAGTAATGTGGAGGATGGTAGCGGGTAACCCCCGTCGTCCGCGAGGATAGGGATGCGAACAGAGACGCCCACGCCGAGAGGCAAGGGAATCCGTAAGGATTAGCCCCAATGGAAACATCGGGGGTGCAACGGCAAAAATCCTACCTGCGTGCAAGGCCGTGTTCGTGGGGAACCAATTGGACCTCACGAAAGAGTCGCTCGAGGTGGTCGGTAACGACCATCCCAGATACATGGCTGCCCCCGCCATTTTGGCGGGACAGAATCCGGCTTATCAGTGTGGCGAGTGAGCGAGACGAAATGAGTCTCGCTCATTTTCGTTTCCGAACGAGACACATTGCTTTTCGCAGCAGTATGCTGCGAAAACGCGATGCAGCGCAACGAAAAAGCACTGTTTTTAGGTCACTTTTCGCCTGCTTGCGCGAATGTCGCGCGTGCTACAATGGCCGGACAATATTAGTAAACACAGATTTATGCAGTCATTCGAACGATTGGACTCCATCTCACGTTGGCTTCTTATTAGTCTCGCAGGTCTTTTGCCCTTTTTTATCCTGCCACTCTCGTGGATTACGACGGCACAGAGCAAAATCGCCCTTTCCGCAATCCTCGTCCTCATTGCTGCAGTACTTTGGATAATCGCGCGGATTATGGAAGGGGGCGTGCGGTTGCCGTGGAACCTTACGCTCGGTGCAGTCGCGCTCCTCCCGCTCTCCTATGCGATTTCTACTGTCGTCTCCGGTGCCTCCGCAGTCTCGCTCGTAGGCACAGGACTTGAATCAGATACACTCGCGTTTGTATGTGTGGAGTTCGGCGCGCTCGTGCTTGCTGCATCCCTCTTCTCGACGAACCAAAATGCAATCATTGTCGCACTCCGCGCGTTTGTACTCGGCACCCTCGCACTCACGCTCTTGCAGATATTCCATATCGCATTTCCGTCCATCTCGCTCGGCGGCACGTTTGCATCTGCGACGGGCAATGCATTCGGCAGCTGGCATTCTTTCGCACTCATCGTTGGTCTCGGAGCATACTTCTCCCTCGCGCTTGCGCGAAGCGCAAGCAGCCGCCTATGGTCGTATGTCTATTATCTGACCGCAATACTCGCGGCGGGGGTTCTCATTGTCGCGAATTTCGTAGACGTGTGGATAATGCTCGCACTCGCGCTCTTTGCGCACGCGGCGGTACTCGGTTGGCGTGAGCGCATGCTCGCGACGTCGGCGTATTGGGGACGTGAGTGGAAATTTGTCGTCGCCATCATCATCGCGGCATTCTTCGTGGTGTTCGGTACCTTCGTGGTCAACGTGCTTCCCGAGCGGATACAAACGGCACAACTCGAAGTGCGACCTTCGTGGCAGGGGACCCTCGCCATCGGCGGTCAGACTCTGGACTCTCCCCTCACACTCCTCTTTGGCTCAGGCCCCAACACGTTCACGCGCGTATGGGGTTTGCATAAGCCGGTGCAGGTAAACGAGTCGCCATACTGGAACGCCGCGTTCAATGCAGGCGTCGCGTCCATACCGACATCCTTCATCACCGTGGGAATCGTCGGTGTGCTCGCGTGGATCCTCAGCATTCTCGCGCTCATTGTCGTCGTCATCCGCCTGTGGATGGCGCGCGGCGCGCACATACCGTCACCGGCACTCGCACTTTCTATAGCGTCGCTCGCACTTGCGGCGTCGCACGTTTTCTTCGTGCCCGATCCTGCGGTCACACTTCTCATGTTCGTCGTTATCGGTGTGTTCCTCGCGAGCGCAGTGAATGTGCTCTACCCTGCGCGCTATCTCGCGCTCCGGGGTGCCGGATGGGAAGGCAGGGGTCACCTCGCCGGACTTATCGTGTGCTCCCTCATCGTAATTGTCGCCGTGGGCGCTCTTTCGCGCGTGATACTTGCGCAGACCTATCTCAATCGTGCGATTGTGACCTACAACACGACGGGCGATGTGCAGGTGGCTTCGGGACTCGTCACGACGGCGCTGCGCATCTATCCATCCGACCGGTCGCACCGCGCAGCGGTAGAGCTCGGGCTCCTCGAGCTGCAGCAACTCATTGCATCACCCGATGCGGAGGCTGAAGCAGCACGCACGCAATTGCAGGCGACACTCGAAAGAACGATTCAGCACGGACTCACAGCAGTGGAACTCGGCGGAGGCGACTACCAAAATTGGCTTGAACTTGCCGGCATCTACTCGCAACTCGCGGGTGCGGACGTGGAAGGCGCGTATGAAAATGCGCGCGGCGCATACGCGCGGGCTTTCGAGAACAACCCGACATCGCCCTTGCCGCTCATGAATCTCGC
>DATECE010000059.1:0-12939 GCA_036516595.1 Minisyncoccota bacterium
CTGACCGACGCTGGCACACAACGCTTCGCGGCGCGCCAAAATCTCGCTGCCGCCGACCGCACGGGGAATATCGCCGAGAAGAACAAGCTCCTCCAACTCGCCCAGCAACGTGAGCAAAAAGCCCGCTCACTCGAATCGCAAGCCGCAAAGGCGGCGGCCAAGGCGGCTACCGGATGGCGCGCGAGCATAGGACAAGGGAGCTTCGACGCCACGCGTACGCGGCCGATGTCTGCGGCGCTCCGCGCCGCAGGCGCAGGCGCCTTCATCGGCGGCAGGGCGCAGGAGCGCAAAGACCAGAAGATTGAACAACGTGCGCAAAAGGTCGCCGAGGTCGTCGGCCGCGTGGTCCCGAACGCCGAAGAAGCCCGCCGACAGCGGGACGAAATCATGCGACAAGAAGAGCGCGAACGAGACCTCAAGCTCGAGCAAATGAAGCAAGAACGCGAGGATAGACAGCGTCACGCCGACGTACTCAAGCAGTGGGCATCCGAGGTGCGCTCTGAGGCAGCTCCGACTGAAGGACACGCTGCAGCCAAGCCGCAAGCGCCAGAAGCTCCAGCTGCAACTGCAACTGCCGGCGCGGCCGGCGCGCGGCCAGATGTCGAGATCAAGGGGACAGCTGGTGATAAGCCGACACCCGTAACCGTGACGATTGAGCGCGCCGGCGGCGTAGAGGAAGCGCGCGAGGGCGCTCTGAGACGAGAGCTACAACAGACCGAGAGTACAAAGAGCGACATGCGTCACATCAACGAACTCATCGAGGGTGCGCAGACGAAAGCTCGCAAAGAGAGCTCGGAAATGTCGGTCGATGCGGCAGGACTCACGAGCGCAAAAGAGAAGTTTGCCAAACTATCTGAGTCCGCGCGCGCCGAACTTATCTCCGAACAGGAGAAGCGTGTGTGCGAACTCGACAAAGCCATGGGTGACTTCCAAAAAGAGTCCACGCGATACGTGCGTGACGCATCACGCGCGGTGACAGAGGCTCAGACCAAGAGTGTCGAGTCACTCACAGCCGCTGTCGCGCGCAAAGAAGTTGGTTTCCTCGGCAGGGTGACGGGGCAGGATAAAGCGGTGGCGAGCCGAGCGAAAGAGAGCGGACGAATCTTCGAAAGACTCCGACCTCAAAGGAGCGCGCCTGAACCTCGCAACTTCAACGCTCCGAACGGTCCTCACGCCTAACGTATGCCCCGCAGTAGATGTTGGCAAAAAACACGCTTCATACATTGATTCTATGCAAACGACAACCTACAGCACAGCGAGCGAACGAACGGGTCAGCGCAACGTCCCGCGCGTGTTTAATGATGGGGGCAACGATTCGGTTACTACATTATTGGCACAAGCGGCAATGATAGAGTGCGTGGCGCGGGACATTGCCAACATTCACTGACGGGGTATGGTAGATATAAATACGAACGAACAGGAACTGAACGCGCAACTACAGGCGCGATTCAATGACTTGCCCAAGGTCGTGCAAGATTCGATTACCTCGGCGGATGTGCAAGAACACCTGCGGAAATTGGCTGATACTCATAAGCTCCACCTCGACCAGTGGCAACGGCTTGAAAACGAGGTCATGCTCACACTCCTCGGCTTTCAGCCGGTGGAGGATTTGCAGCAAAACCTCGTGCATGATGTCGGTGTCGACGGTGAGGTCGCAAAGGCGCTCGCCGCTGATATATCGGCGATTGTGTTCGTCCCGATTCGCGAGGAACTCGAGCGCGAACTCGCACATACGGGCACACAGCCTGCGACGGCAGAAGCTACGCAACCCGCTGCCGGCGAAAAAGTCGCCCCCGCGACTCCTCCGCCGGAGCGGGGGACGGATAGAGCGGTACGTCCGCTTCCGACAGAGAGCTACAAATCTGGCGAAAAGAGCAGCGAGCGGAAGGAGGTGCACGCCGATCCATACCGCGAACCACCGCTCTGAAGCGCCCGCATCGCTTCAACAGATTCCCCGTGCGCGCGGAATGTGCGCGCGGAACATTGATATACTTCCCTCATGCAGTTTCAGGTGCCTCAATTCATTGAGGTCGAGGATAGGATATTCGGCCCGCTCACGTTCCGGCAATTCATCTACGTCGCAGGAGGTGGGGGAGTCGTCTATCTCCTCTGGCGCGTATTACCGCTCATCGCCGCGCTGCCACTCATCGGACTCGTCGGCGGGCTTGCCTTTGCTCTCGCATTCATGCAATACAACGGCCGCCCCTTCATCATCTCGCTCGAACACGCCTTCTTCTTCTTCTTGCATCCGAAACTGTACCTTTGGAACAATAGAAAAAAACGCAAGAACACGTCGCGGGGACCTGAGAGTGTGCAGGTTGCTGCAGATCTCTACGTACCCCATCTCTCCGATAGTAAACTTCACGAACTCGCATGGAGTCTCGACATAAAAGAGCGCATCGCAGCAGGGACGGCGGATGAGGAGGAGCGCACTGGTCGCGGAGCTGCTCTCGATGTGATTCAGTCCATCCGGACCGCGAACGAGGCGCGCATATAATCTATGCCGGAACAAAAAACTACACTCCGAAGTTCAAGCAGGTCCACACAGGACTTTGTTCCGCTTTCGGAAGTACGCGATGGCATCGTGGTGCTGAAGGATGGAGGGCTTCGCGCGATACTTCTCGCATCGAGTATCAACTTCGCGCTCAAATCCGAGGACGAGCAGACAGCGTTTATCGTACAGTTCCAGAACTTCCTCAATTCGCTCGATTTTTCCGTACAAATCTTCATCCAGTCACGCATGCTCGATATCCGACCATACGTCGTAACACTCGAGGAAGCGTATAAGAACCAGCTCGATGACCTCATGCGCATTCAGATACGCGAGTACATAGAATTCATCAAGAGTTTCACAGAGGCGGCCAACATCATGACGAAAAATTTCTTCGTCGTGGTACCGTACGCTCCGCCCAGCATGGCTTCGAGCGCCAAATCCTATCTACCGTTCGCCACATCGAAGCAAAGCACCGGTGAAGCAAACAAAACCTTCGAAGAAGAAGTGAGTCAGCTTGAACAGCGTATCGGCATTGTGCAACAAGGGCTCATCCGCACCGGCGTACGCACCGTCCAGCTCGGTACCGAGGAAGCAATCGAGCTCCTCTATAAGATGTTCAACCCCGGCGAGGAGGGTAAGCCGATGCCTCTGCAGTCGCAATGAGCAAATCTTCCGCACGGAGCGAAATGCGCGCGCAAAATCAGGGTACAATGATTGGAACGTACGGCGACCTGCGCGCTCTGTACTGATTTTTGTATGGCTCTTCTCGACCTTCTTCCGTTCGGCAAGAAAAAAGACGACGCGCCGCGCGTTTTGCCGGTGCTACCCGAGGAAATTTACCAAAGCGGGGTCTTGGATTTGCAAGACGTCATCGCTCCCCATGCCCTCAAGGTAAACTCGCGCGAGCTCGATCTCGGCGAGAAAATCGCGCGCACGTTTTTTGTCATTTCGTATCCGCGATTCCTCACCACAGGGTGGTTTGCGCCAATCATCAACATGGACAAGGTCCTCGACATCTCGATTTTCATCCATCCGATGGACACGAACGAGATGCTCCGCAAATTCCAGAAGAAGGTCGCTGAGGTGCAAAGCCAAATATCCTCGCGTGAGGAGAAGGGGATGGTGCGTGACCCCATGCTCGATACCGCATACTCGGACCTTGAATCCTTGCGTGATTCGCTGCAGCAGGCACAGGAACGCATTTTTGACGTTGGGCTCTACCTCACGATTTACGGTGGCACGCGCGAAGAGATAGACAAGGTCGAAAGTGAGATACGCTCTGTCCTTGAGAGCAGGCTCGTGTACATCAGACCCGCTCTCTTCCAGCAGGAGCAGGGTTTCCGCTCAGTGCTCCCTGTTGCGACCGACGAACTCGACGTACACACAAAACTCAATTCTGCGCCACTCTCCTCCATCTTTCCGTTTATCTCCTTCGACCTCACCTCGGATCGCGGAATCCTCTACGGCATCAACAGGCACAATTCGTCGCTCATACTCTTCGATCGTTTCTCGCTCGAAAACTACAATTCCGTAACATTCGCGAAATCAGGCGCCGGAAAAAGCTATATGACGAAGCTCGAGATATTGCGCACGCTCATGTTCGATACCGAGGTCATCATCATCGACCCTGAGCGCGAGTACGAATACCTTGCGGAGACAGTGGGAGGCCGCTATTTCAATATCTCGCTCTCGTCCGAACACCACATCAACCCATTCGATTTGCCCGTGCCGCGTGAGGACGAAAACCCTGCCGATGTGCTGCGCAACAACATCATCACGCTCGTCGGACTCTTCCGCATCATGCTCGGAGGACTCACGCCCGAAGAAGACGCCATCATCGACAAGGCCATCACCGAGACGTACGCGCTCAAGGACATTACGCCCGACGCGAATTTCGCCCTCGTCGAGCCGCCCCTCCTCTCTGACTTCGAGCTTGTGCTCTCTGGCATGGAGGGAAGTGACAGCCTCGTCGCTCGCCTTTCGAAATATACGAAAGGCACATGGTCGGGCTTTATGAACCGTGCGACGAATGTCGACATGAACAAGAAACTGGTCGTCTTTTCGGTTCGCGACATGGAAGACGACCTGAAGCCGGTCGCGATGTATATCATTACGCACCACATATGGAACGCTGTGCGCAAAGAATTGCGCAAGCGGCTCCTCGTCATCGACGAAGCGTGGTGGATGATGCGTTCCGAGGACACCGCCTCGTTCCTCTTCGGCATCGCCAAACGCGGTCGTAAATACTACCTCGGCATCTCGACGATTACGCAGGACGTCTCCGACTTCCTCAACTCGCCATATGGTGTCCCCATGATCACCAACTCATCGATACAACTCCTCTTGCGCCAGTCACCGACGTCGGTCGACCTCGTGCAACAGACCTTCAAACTCTCCGACGAGGAAAAGTATCTCTTGCTCGAGAGTGACGTCGGCGAGGGCATCTTCTTCGCCGGTCTCAAGCACGTAGCCATCAAAATCATCGCTTCATATACAGAGGACCAGATAATCACATCCGACCCGTCGCAGATTCTTGCTATCAAAAAAGCAAAGCAGGAACTTGCCGCAGTCGACGAAGGGCCGCTTCCTGAGCCACAGCAAAGTGCGAAGACACCGCCTCCAGCTACCCGCGAAGCAATCGCCACGCAGAGCGCCGCACCGCAAACTGCCCCCTCTGTCGCAGTCGCGCCCCCCGCCCGTGCGATACCGGCTGACGCAAATCCTGAGATTCCGACCTACAACGCAGGAGTATGAGAGGTGTACTCGTCATTATATTCATCCTCTTCGCCGCACTCCCCGCGCACGCGCAATTTGGCCTTACGGCGGACGAAGCGGGACTGTCTTTGGAAGTCTCCCCCCTCTACCCAGAACCCCGCGCGAGCGTTACCGCGCGCATTCACAGCACGCTCTATGATCTTTCCGAGCGCAACATCGTGTGGCGCGTGGGCGACGATATCGTGCAAGAGGGCATCGGCGGACGCACTATCACATTTAAGGTCGGTGGAGCAGGGGAAGCGCGGGAGCTTTCCGCAGAGGTCGAGATTGCGGGTTCACCATTGAGTACCTCTATAACGTTGGTGCCTTCGAGCGTCGATTTGTTGTGGGAGTCGGATTCATATACACCGCCGCTCTACGAAGGTCGAGCGCAGCCGTCCGCAGGCTCAGTCGTGCGTCTGTACGCCATCCCGCACCTTGCGCTCACAGACGGGACTGAGGTTCAATCTGATGCAATCACCTACACGTGGCGTCGGGGCGGCGAGGTCATGGGTGAACTCTCGGGAAGAGGCCGCTCATCAATCATCGTAACCGCACCACTCCTCTTTGGCTCTGAAACGTATTCGGTCGAAGCGCAGAGTGCCGACCGTACCCGCGGCGCTTCGGTGAGTGTCCGCGTCACGACGCGCTCTCCGGAACTGCGCCTCTACGAACATCACCCGCTCTTCGGCGTGCTCTACCACCACGCAATCGCGGCGACTGCTGCATTCGATCCGACCGAGACGCGATTCTCTGTCGTACCATACTTCGCACCAACGGACTCGCCTTCACAAAATGGGCTTGTGTACGAATGGGATATCAATCAGACACGCATCGAAATCGATCCCGATAGACAAGATGAGCTGACGATTGATGCGCGCGCCTCGACCGGCGCGGCGTTCCTCGAGCTCACGCTCACACAAACGGGCAATTACTTTCTGCAGGCGAAAGCCGCGTGGCGCATCAGCTTCGGTGGCACACGCGGTGTCCCCGGCGCATTCGACCCGTTCCGCTCGTCTGATACGCAATAAATACGATATGAGACGCTCAACACACTTCGTCCAGTTCGTGCTCGCCGCCCTTATCGTCATGATACTGGGCGGGCTCGTCGGATGGTACGTATTCGTGCAGCGCGCAATTGATTCGACAACAGCAAACGACAACGCGCGCGGATTCAACACCGACCCGACATTCGGTTCTCAAACCGGCAGTTTCCTACAAAATGCGTCGGAGGCCGGTATCGCCGAGAGTGCACCGAACTCAGCTGCACCGCGGCTGTGGCGTGTCGCCGCGAATCCCACGGCGGGCGCGGGATTTATCGCTTCCACGACGCGCGTCTTTTTTGTTGAACGCTCAAGCGGCAATGTGCTCACTGCCGACCCCGCTACGCAGGCAATTGCGCGCCTCACCAATACGCTCATCCCTCAGGTGTATGAGGCGTATTTCTCATCGGGAGGTGCCGTCGCGCTCAGAAGTATCAAGGATGGCGCCGTGACGACGCTCGTCGCACCGCTCAGCGCCGCCGAAAGCAACGTGCAAGCGCTCTTAGGCGTGCAGCTGCCCATCGACGTGCTCTCACTTTCCCCAGCGCGGGATGACATCGTCTTCCTCGTCCAAAACGGTGCCGGCGCCGCACTCATGCGAAGCAACTGGAGCGGTCAGAGTGCACGCCTTATACTCTCGCTACCACTTTCGAGCTGGATTGTCATGCGTTCTCACGATGGTTCCGTGTTCATCGCGCAACGTCCATCGGACGGCGCCGCAGGTTATGCGTACCGCGTGACAGACGCGGGGGGCCTTGTCCCACTTGTTCAGAATGTCGCTGGCCTCACTATCAGTCCGCGGTCCGCAAACGGTCCCGTATTGTACGGTTCATCCGAAGGAGGCCTCCTCTCACTTTCGCTCCTGCCCACGCCTCTCGCCGAGCCAATCCATCTCACGCTGAGAACGAGCGCCGACAAATGTGTCTGGGCGCGAAGCACCCGCGCTATCGCCTATTGCGCGGTACCGCGCGTGCCATCTACTGGTCCCGCACTCGACGAGCGCTCTCAAGGCATTCTGCACACCGCGGACGCGTGGTGGCGGATAGATGGAGTAACGGGGGAGACCGAACTCCTCTTCAGTCCGCCATCCGATGTCGCTATCGACGTGGAACGACCGCTCATCGATGAGAAGAGCGGTACAATAGTCTTTATGAATCGGACCGATAAATCGCTGTGGATGCTCCGAATTACAGAATAAGTATGTCTCGTTCGATACGCACTATCGTCTTCATCGCCCCTGTGCTCGTGTACCTCATGCTCTATGCATCTCTCGCATACGCACAGACCAATTTCGTGCCGCTCGTCGATGTCGCCGGCGGCAAACAAGGGCAGCAGCTCACCGCAATCTATAGTGGCACCGGCAGTTTCGCCGGATATGTAAGCGGCGCGTTCAAAGTGGTGCTCTCCGTAGCCGCGACTCTCGCAGTGCTGCGCATCGCGTGGGCGGGTTATCAATATATGTCGAGCGACTCGTGGGGCTCGAAGTCGCACGCGAAAGAGATACTCGGGGACACGGTGCTCGGCATCATTCTCCTCCTTGCCATCACCCTTATTTTCCTGCAGATAAACCCACAATTGCTCGATTTCAGTCTGCCACCACCGGCCACGACCTAGGTACGCGCCTCAGCAGAATACTTGATGACGACACGACGGTTCCGCCCTTCGCCTTGTGACTCGGTCTTCACGTTGGGCGCGTCTTGCAGCGTCGTGTGGATGATGAGCCGCTCGTATGCACTCATAGGATTGAGCTCTACATCGTACTGGAAGCTCCGCGCCCGCTCCGCCATCATGAGTGCTTTCGTTTGAAGTTCCTTTATTTGCTTTGTGCGATATTCGTTCACGTCGACGAGAAAATGAAGGCCCGAACCTCCGTCTTCGGCGCCGTCCGTGCTCTCATTTTTTTTCTCGGCTATCTTTTTGACGAGCATGTCTATCGCGTAGAGGGTGTCGCCGCGCGTACCTATCATTTCCCGCGCGTCTGCGGTCTGTATATTGAAAATGGTTTGTCCGGCGAGCTCGACGCGCACAACGCCGCTGTAGGATAGGCCCATTGCGTCGAGTAGCCCCTTCAAGATGGACTCGATTGAGTCGTGCATGGAGGGCACTATACCCCTTATCACTTTTTTACACAAAAAAGCGACGGAGGGTCACTTTTTTGGATTGAAACGGCGGCCAGTCGCAAGTTCCTGTCCAACCATGAAGATGTTGCTGGTGAGCCAGTAGAGCGGTGCTGCTGCTGCGACAAAATATGAGATTGCTCCGAATATGAGTGGGAAGACGTACCGCGCCTGAAGATCGAAGCTGCGTGCCATATCGCCCGAGAATGTCGCCTCTATTGGCGTCTTCGTGTCCCTTGGACCCATGGAAAGGCGCGAGAGTACCAATTGCGAGAGCGCGACGAAGACGGCGAGCACGATGTTGTGTTTCGCAGCCATGTCGATAAGACCGAGGAATTCCATTTTGATCTGCTCGGGTGGCGGGACAAATGAGTAGAGGAGGCTCGCGTCAATCGTGGGGAAGCCGCCGAGCGCGAATACCCAATAGAGTCCGAGCAGCACTGGTATCTGAATCAAGATAACGAGAAAGCCGGCGAATGGATGGACGTCGCGTTCTTTGTAGAGTGCGAAAATAGCCTGTGTCTGTTTTTGCGCATCGTCTTTGTGCTTTTGCTTGAGGGCCTCGACGTCAGGCGCGACCTCCTTCATTGCCATCTGCGCCTTGATGGCGCGCCGCGAGAGAGGGAAGAGGAGTATACGCACGAGAATGGTCACGACAATAACCGCGATGCCGATGTCGTGACTCGGTACGATATCGACCAAAAAAACGAGCCCGTTGTATATCGGGTCGTAAATGAGTGCGTGAAATACCGATGTAATCATCGTGGGCAGTATACCCCGTGAGATAACAACCGCCACACTGATGTAAATACATGGCCCCAAGCGACATAGCGGCCTCGCGCACACACACGGCGCTGTATCTCATGGGGTATAGCGCAGGTCGGCGCTAGGCGCCCGCTTTCTCTAGAAGGTCGCCAATCTCGCGGGAAATATCGGCAAACGATGCGTCCGCAGCGGGCTTCCGTGCAGTAAAAACGTATGCGGTCTTAGCTGCGAGGCGACCGACCCGCAATCGGATTGCCTCTTTGCAGCGCCGTTTTATGAGATTGCGGGCAACAGCCGAGGCAGCCACCTTTTTGGAGACGACACAAGCGCACGTGCCTCGCCCCGTGTCGACCCCCGCAAGAGACAGTGAAAAGAGGCCGCCACTCAGCCTTTTTTTTGGCTTGAGGCGTCGTATTTCCGCGCCGGTTAATGAGCGCGAACGTGGCATAGAGCGCTTAGACGGAGAGGCGTGCGCGCCCCTTTTGGCGGCGGCGGCGCAAGAGGGAGCGTCCGCCCGGCGTTTGCGTTCGTTTCAAAAATCCGTGCGCTCGTGCTCGCTTGCGCTTTTTCGGCTGATACGTTCGTTTCATTCCCGCCACTATACGACACTATGGCCATTTTTCCAATCCTCCCTCCCGCCACTCGAGCGCCGCGCGTTTTGGAGGGGTCTCTGCAGCGCGACGGCGCGAAGCGGAGGAAATTTTTAGCAAAGAATTTCCGACCCCGAAAACGCGCGGCGCTCGAGTGCTGACTTTTCCCCACCTTATACACAGGTTGTGAACATGTGTCCTAATAGAGTCGACTCCTTCCGTTCGATATCGGAGTGCGTATAATGCTCCACATATGCGTGCGTATGTTTCTCCTTCGATTCTTCGCACTCCGCACTTCATTTACTTCGGACCGGTTGCGCGCAGCTCCCCCCTATGATGGCAAATAGGGAACTTTGGCAGAACGCTCTGGTGCAAATAGAGCTTGGCACCTCGCAAGCCTCGTTTCGTACATGGTTTCGCAACACCGACATCGCCGGTCGCGACGGCGGGATGGTACAGGTAGCAGTACCATCAAAGATTGTGAAGGAGTGGCTCGCCGAAAAGCACCACAAACTCATCCTCAAGGCGCTCCGTTCGCTCGATAGCACCGTGCGCACCGTCGAATACGTCGTCCATCGGGCGGTGCAGACAATGGAGCGCAAGCCTCAGAAAGCGCCGTCGAACGAGAACGCCTCATTCGACTTACAAGCGCTCTATATCGACAAGCGCGACAACTTGAATCCTCGATATACCTTTGAGACGTTCGTTGTCGGCCCTTTCAACGAGCTCGCCCACGCTGCCGCGAAGGCGGTGCTCGAGCGCCCCGGACTCACCTACAACCCGCTCTTCATCTACGGCTCGACCGGACGCGGTAAGACACATCTCATCCAAGCCATCGGCAATTACTTCAAGAAAACGCACACGAATAAAAAAGTATTGTACGTCACGAGCGAGCGCTTCGCCGTCGATTATATAAACGCAGTGCGGCAGGGGACCGCGAACAACTTCAAAGACCAGTACCGACAATACGACGTGCTTATCATGGACGACATCCAGTTCATCGCGAACACGGAGAAGACGCAGGAGGAACTCTTCCACCTCTTCAACGCCCTCCGCGACAGCAACAAGCAAATCGTGTTCTCCTCGGACAAACACCCCGCGCTTCTGCCGGGTTTCGAGGATCGTCTCAAGGGCCGCTTCCAAGCGGGCATGATAGCGGAGATACCCGAGCCCGATGTCGAGTCGCGCGCCGCGATCATCCGCGCCAAAATCGAACAGCATGGTTTCTCCATCGCCGACGACATCATCCAATACATCGCAGAGAATGTGCGGGGAAATATCCGCGAACTCGAGGGCATTCTCAATATGATTGTTTGCAAATCGCAGCTCAAAGGCAAGGGAGTTTCGCACGCTGATGTACGCGCGCTTATCAAGCACAATGTAAAGCCCAACAAGGGGATCTCCGTCGACGAGGTCGTGCGTCGGATTGCCCAATACTACGAAATACCGGAAAAAAGCATCTACGAAAAGACGCGCAAGAAGGAGGTGGTGAAACCGCGTCAGATCATCATGTATGTGCTCCGCGAGGAATTCGCTGTTTCGTACCCGTCCATAGGCGAAAAATTGGGCGGACGCGACCACACGACCGTCATCCATTCGTGCGAGAAGATTAAGGAGGAAATGAAAACGAGCAACGCGCTCGAGCAAGAGCTCGAACACATCCGCGCGCTCATACACGCCTGAGGTATGTGGACAACACCTGCGCCAGCGCGTGGAAAGATAGGGGAGTTGGGGTGTGAAATGAGTATGGACAGTACTGTGTACAGCCGCGACCCTTCGTTCTCCCCGTTTCGCACAGCCGACATACACCACTTCTCCCCAACATCAGAAATGGAAAATGGTGGCTGACGACAAGGATAAAAATCAGTTACCCACACTATCCACACCCCTAGTAGTAGTAATAGTCTCTATGAACACTCTATGAAGATAAGTACAACCAAAGAAAAACTTTTGAACGCAGTGCTCGCTGCGGAAAAAGTTGTTGGTAAAAAAGAATCACTCCCCGTACTGTCTTGTGTTCTTATCGATGCGCAAAAAGAATGTGTCGTACGAGCGACAAATCTCGAAGCAGGAATAGAAATTTCTGTTCCGGCAGAGATCGCGGAGAAAGGCACTATCGCAGTACCGGTGACGGTGCTCTCGCAGACACTGCGCTCCCTTAGTGGGGATAGTGTTACGCTCACGAGTGAAGAAGGTAATCTCTTGATTCAATCGCGCGGAACCAAGACACTCATCAAGGCGGTCGGTAGCGAAGAGTTTCCGGTCCTTACGAGTGCGGGTATAGGTAAGGGTGTTTCCGTCTCACGTGAACGATTTATGCGCGGTCTACAGGCTACTCTCTACGCAGCCTCCCCGTCGATGATACGGCCGGAACTCGGCAGTGTGTATATCACCATCAAAGAGGGCAAACTCGTCGCGGTCGCGACAGACTCATTCCGACTTGCGGAAAAGACCGTGTCAGACACCGGTACAAAAGACACCGTCGAGCTTCTTGTCCCACTCCGCCACACGCTCGAACTTCTCCATGTGCTCGAGCGCACCGATGAAGAGACCATCAAGGTGTCAACGGACGACTCGCAGCTCACAGTATCAGCGGGCGGGATGCGCTACGTATCGCGAATCATCGATGCCTCGTTCCCGAACTACCGCGACATCATACCGAAGTCTGTGACGACCGAAGCGACCATACTCAAAAATGACCTCGCCGAGATTCTGCGCAAGGCACGCGTCTTTTCGGGCAATGAGCAGCATGTTGGGTTCCACGTGTACCCAAAGAAAAAAATATTCACAGCGACGGCGCGCTCCAATGATGTCGGGGAAATGTCGGACAGTGTCGACGCGGCTCTCTCGGGGGAGGACCTTGATATTAATTTCCACGTCGGGTATTTGGCAGAATGCCTCCCGTCTATCGAATCAGACAGCGTCGTACTTTCTTTTTCCGGAGCCGGCAAGCCGCTCGTGGTGCGCGGCGTATCGGACCAGTCGTTTATGTATCTCGTGATGCCGCTCAACCGCTAGCGACACTCTACTGCACGGTGAAGGTGATGGCGTTTGTCTCGAGACCTTGCGGCGTCTGCGCGAGGGCCTTGAGCACCACGGGCCCGCGTACGGAAGGCACGTAAGTAATCGCATACGGCGGCTGGTTTGCTGTGCCGATTGGCTGCTCGTTGAGGAAG
>DATECE010000060.1:0-2067 GCA_036516595.1 Minisyncoccota bacterium
TTTCCGCGGGCTCTGCTCGGTGCCTTGATTCATACGCGCTACAGTGCCATGATACCGCAAACGGCGCTACAAACGCCCCCTATGACCCTTGTTCCGAAACGCGAATACGTCCTGCTCCTCGTGGGTGACATTGTTTTTTTCGTTGTCGCGCTGTGGCTGACGCTCGCTGCACGGTATCTGGAAATGCCGACGCCGGAGCTCTTTATGCTGCACTTCGTGCCGTTTACGTTTCTTTTCGCGGCGTGGATTGTCATTTTTTTTCTCGCGGGATTGTACGGCAGGCACACGCGGCTCTTCAGAAGCAGACTCTCCGCAATCATTCTTTACACCCAGACCATCAACGTCATCGTTGCGGCGCTTTTCTTCTTTGTCATTTCGGCGTTTGGTATAGCGCCAAAAACCATCCTCGCGCTCTATCTTGTCATCTCGTTCTGTCTCATTTTCCTCTGGCGTGTCGCGCTCTTTCCGCGGATACCGCGCGCCAAAAAACTCAAAGGTGTGCTCTTTGCGTCCGGTCCGGATGCTACGCGGCTCGTCGAAGAAGTAGCACACGATCAGCACGCGATGTTTATGTTCGATTATGTCGTCGATACATCCTCAGCCCCGTCGCATGAGATTATTCAGCGCGCGTGCCGTGTCGCGGAGGACGAAGAAGTCACATTTCTCGTTGTCGATTTCTCCGACGCAGCGGTCACTTCGGCGCTCCCTATCATCTACGACGCGGCATTTCACAAGCGACGCTTCGCGCTCATTGAGGCGGCGGAACTCTATGAA
Organism: Minisyncoccota bacterium; assembly: GCA_036516595.1. Taxonomy (GTDB): domain Bacteria; phylum Patescibacteriota; class Minisyncoccia; order Phycocordibacterales; family UBA2100; genus UBA10103. Next base: position 775 of record DATECE010000060.1, read on the forward strand.
GAAATCTTTGACCGCGTGCCGCTCACTCTCATCGGATATGAATGGATTCTTTCCAACGTCAGTTCGTCGCGAGTCTACGACGCAGTCAAACGGGTGATGGATGTCTCCGGCGCGCTCGTACTCGGCGCGCTCTCGCTCCTCGTATACCCGTTTGTCATCCTTGCCATCAAACTCGACGACAGGGGTCCTATTTTCATCACGCAGGAACGTGTCGGTCGTTACCAGCAACCGATACATATCGTGAAATTTCGTAGCATGAGCGGCAATGATAAAGGCGTATACGGTCAAAACGGCAAAAGCACTCTTTCTGTGACGCGTGTTGGCAAGTGGCTCCGCGTCCTACGAATCGATGAACTGCCGCAACTCTTAAACGTCCTGAGCGGCGACCTCTCGCTCGTGGGACCTCGGCCTGAATTGCCTCCACTCGCCGCTCAGTACAGCGCGCGCATTCCGTATTACAATGCCCGTCACCTCATCGCCCCCGGCCTCATGGGTTGGGCGCAACTCCGGCACGACCGGCATCCGCACCACGGAGCCGATGTTGCCGAGACCAAAGAGAAACTCTCATATGACCTCTATTACCTGAAGAAACGCTCACTCCTCCTCGACCTCTTTATCATCCTCCAAACCGTCCGGCTCATACTGACCGCGAAGGGCACATAACGCTCGTTGTTTTTGGTATAGTACGCGCATGGCTCAAAAGGCGGTTGTAACAGGCGGGGCGGGGTTCATCGGCTCACATATTGTCGATTTGCTCGTACAGGACGGCACAGAGGTACATGTTGTCGACAATTATTCGGGCGGGCGCCACGAAAACCGCATCAATGGGAAGGCAACGTATCGCGAACTCGATGTACGCTCTACCGATGAGCTCGTGAAGGTCTTGGAAGGCGCTGATGTTGTCTACCACACGGCCGCGCTTCCGCGTGTCCCATTTTCCATCGAGCAGCCAGTCGAAACGAGTGACGTGAACATCGTGGGCACTGTCTCGGTCCTCTCTGCAGCGGCAAAAGCGCACGTGCGCCGTGTCGTCTATTCGAGTTCCGGCTCATCCTACGGTATGCAAGAAACGCTGCCGCTCGTCGAGACGATGCCCGCCAATCCGGTGAATCCGTACGGACTTCAGAAATATGTCGGAGAACTTTTTTGTCACATTTGGCCTGAAATCTACGGCGTGCAGACGGTGTCTCTCCGTTACTTCAATGTGTATGGTCCGAGGCTCGACCCGAGCGGTCCATATGCTCTCGCGGTCGGCGCGTTCCTCCTCGCCAAGAAAGATGGTCGGCCGCTCAC
>DATECE010000061.1:0-8180 GCA_036516595.1 Minisyncoccota bacterium
CTCGACCTTGTGATACCGGAGGATCTCGTCGAGGAGGTCGGGCGTATCATAGGATACGACAGTGTACCGACACAGCCGCTGCCTCCACTTGCCGAAAAGCCGGTCGTAAATCGATTCTTCTATCTCGCGGAGCGCATCCGCGAATTTCTCATTGAACGCGGGTTCTCCGAAGTATATACAAGCGTCTTCGCCGAAGAGGGCGAACGTGCAGTCGCGAACAAGGTGGACAGCGTGCGACCCTTTTTGCGCCGCGATCTTTTGGCAAGTGTGCGCGATGCACTTGAGCGCAATCAGCGCAACAAAGACTTGCTCGGCGAGCGGCAGGTACGCATTTTTGAAATAGGGACGCGTTGGAAAGACGGAAAAGAATCACGCGTGCTCGCGCTTGGAGTGGAAAAAATCAAGAAGGCCGAGACTGCCGCTGACGTGGCAGATGTGCTTGTGAAGCACCTCGGTGTGAGTCTCGGGGAAATCGGCGCCGGAGAAGAAGTCATCGAACTGCCGCTTGAAGACATGGCCGAGGCGTTCCAGCTACCATCTGCATATGATGAACTCCCATCGAGCGAAGCGTCGCGGTACGAGCCGTACTCGCGCTACCCATTCATCGTGCGCGACGTCGCTTTTTGGACTCCGAGCGGCACGGACGCAGCCGACGTCGCCGAACTTGTGAGGGAACGCGCCGGCGAACTTGCAAAGCGCATAGACCTCTTCGATCGATTTGAAAAAGAGGGGAGAGTGTCGCTCGCGTTTCGCATTGTCTTCCAATCGTTTGATAAAACGCTCACCGACTTTGAAGCTTCTGAGCGAATGGAAAGCATATACGCAGGACTCAAGGAAAAAGGGTACGAGATACGCTGATCCGGCCGTTACGTAGAAATCACCGCGCTTGCGCGCGGTGATCCGTGACTTGCCCCATGTCCTTGGGGGTGCATGAGCGAACAATCGTTCGAAGTGGCTTTCCGACGAGGTACTTCATGCGCGGCCCGAGCCCACCTCGCCCTGCAATCCATCGGCGCACGGCCGGCGGATAGATTTGCAAGAGCGCTCTCGTACCCTCGGGGCTCGGTACGGGCTTGTTTTGCTCATCGAAACGCCACGCTGCATGGAAGCCGAGCTTGGCCTGTTCGGTCGCGCAGAGCTGGGATCGTGGCAATATCCCGAGCGCAAGCGTGCAGGCCGACAGGCACATCCCATCGATGACGACGACCGTACCTCCTGCGCGGATCTCTTGGAACAGCCGAAGATACTCGCCGATCTGCCCTCCTCTGTCCTCGGTTATCCGATACTCCGCGGATGCGCCCTCGGCGCCGAACACGAAGAAAAAAATAAGCATTGCTAGACGCGGCATTTTTCTCGCCTCCCTCGTTTTGGTGCTTCCTATAGCGTAACTACGAATGAACCATTTGCAAAATGCAAAAAACGAACTGCCGGGCCACCTAAGTGGTCCGGCAATAGGGCGCCTGTGCGTACGCAGGTCGGCCAGAATCGGCTTGCTTCGCGATAGTTCATCACGAGCAGTTCGCCAGTGTCGGCCGACGGCATGCCGCCCTTACCATTGATCCACCGCACGATTGGCGGCGAATACGGAAGGGCGTAGACATCCGTATGAGGTAGCGGGATGATGCCGAGAATCGTCACGCGACCGGAATGGAACTCGAATGTCGCGCGATGTGTGATACACACGCGGTCGCGCGCTTTATCGGCGAGGATGGTGCATGCTGATATGCAGCGGCCGTCGATGACCACCCATCTACGCTCTTTACGGATTAACTCCGCAGCGTGCGTGAACACGCCAAGTCCGCCGCCGCCATTGTATGTGACGACGCATGTACGTGTTGTGCAGCGCAGTGCCGCATGGACAGGCATGGAGTACTCATACCCCAAAGTACCGACGACTGCCCCGATGAGGACCGCAAAGACATATGCAAGGATGCGCATCTCTTCCCCCTTGATGAACCTCTATACATTATATCATGAAATCAGGAAAAAGCAATTTATGTGCGGCACATCAACGTGTCGAAATCACATGGCGCATGCGCAATTTTTTTGGTACAATGAAAAACACCAACCATGGCTACAACAAAGGCAAAAAACGCCACCGCAAAGGTGCAAAAAACAGGCTCCTATGGAGCCTCTGACATTACCGTCCTCGAGGGGCTTGAAGCGGTGCGTCGCCGCCCCGGCATGTATATCGGCACGACCGGCCCCGACGGCCTCCATCACCTCATTTGGGAGATATTCGACAACTCTCGTGACGAAGCGATGGGAGGGTTTGCGGACGATATCGAGATAGCGCTTCTGCCGGAGAACAAAGTGCGTGTCGCCGACAACGGCCGCGGCATCCCAGTCGACATCCATCAGAAGACGAAAGTATCGGCACTTGAGACCATCATGACTACTCTGCACGCCGGCGGCAAATTCGGCGGCGAAGGCTACAAGGTCTCCGGCGGTCTCCACGGCGTCGGCGCCTCCGTGGTCAACGCACTCTCTGTATGGGCGCGCGCAGAAGTGCACCGCGATGGTGGCAAGCATGCGCAGGAATACAAAAAGGGAGGCAAGCCGGTCGCGAAGGTAAAAAAGACAGGCAACTCGGATCTGCACGGCACCATCATCTGTTTCCAAGCAGATACAGAAATCTTTCCCATCATCGAGTACAACTGGGAGCGCGTCATCGCGCACATGCGTCAGCAGGCGTACCTCGTGAAGGGCATGCGCATCTCCATCCTCGATCTCAGAAATGCTGGCGTGGTCGACGAGGAATCGGTCTTCTATCTACGCGACCTTGCGCTCGACGCGCCGAGCATGACCTTCTACTTCGAAGGTGGGCTGCGCTCCCTCGTCGCATTTCAGAATAGCCACCTCGAATCCATACACAAGAATATTTTCTACGTGGAAAAGGAGCAGGACGGCGTGCAGGTGGAAGTGGCGCTCCAGTACGTCGACGATATCAGTTCACGCATTTCGGCGTTTGCCAACAACATCTACAACCCTGAAGGCGGCACGCACATCACCGGTTTCAAGACAGCGCTTACGCGCACACTGAATGCTAAGAACGGTGGCGGCAAAGAGAGTGAGAACTTTACCGGCGACGATGTTCTCGAGGGACTCACCGCTGTCGTCTCCGTCAAGCTCCGCGAAATCCAATTTGAAGGACAGACCAAGGGGAAACTCGGTTCCGTCGAGGCGCGCGGAGCGACGGAAACTATTTTCGGCGAAGCGTTCTCGACCTTCCTCGAAGAGAATCCGGAGGATGCGCGCGCCATTATGGGCAAAATCGCACTCGCGATGAAGGCCCGCAAAGCGGCTAAAGCGGCCAAGGATTCCATATTGCGCAAAGGTGCGCTCGACGGGATGACATTGCCGGGGAAGCTCGCAGACTGTCAGACGAAGAGTGCAGAGGAAGGGGAACTCTTTATCGTCGAGGGTGACAGCGCCGGCGGCACTGCAAAAATGGGGCGCGACAGGCGCATACAGGCGATTCTGCCGCTGCGCGGCAAGATACTCAATATCGAGCGTGCCCGCCTCGACAAAATGCTCGCGTCCGAGCAAATCAAGAATCTTGTCGTCGCGCTCGGTACTGCGATTGGGGATATTTTTGATATCTCGAAGCTCCGTTATCACAAGATCATCATCGCGACCGATGCCGACGTCGACGGAGCGCACATCCGCACGCTGTTGCTCACGCTCATGTATCGGCACTTCAAGCCGATTATTGAAGGCGGGTATCTCTACATCGCCCAGCCACCGCTCTTTAAGATAAAAAAGGGCAAAGAGGTGAATTACGCCTACTCGGACGAGGAGCGGATTGCGCTCGTCGGGGCAGATATGCCACTCGAATCGGAAGAGGCGACAGAAGAGAGTGAGGAGACGGAAGAGGAGGCGCCGGCACAGGCAAAAAAGAAAACGGCCAAAACCTCGGTCCAGCGATACAAAGGCCTCGGCGAAATGAATTCTGAGGAGCTCTGGGAGACGACGATGGACCCCGCCCGCCGCATCTTGAAACAAGTGCATATTGAAGACGCGCAGGAAGCCGACATGGTCTTCGACATGCTCATGGGTACCGACGTCCCCGCCAGAAAAAGCTTCATCCAAAGTCACGCGAAGGAAGCTACTCTCGACATCTGACCTTCTGTAGCGTGGCACCGAACAAATAACAAAGCCCACCAGCCGTGCGCGACCGTGCATGCCCAATGCTATAATGTGACGGTCGTCATGAGATAGTATAGTATGGTCACTCTTGAAGAGCGAGGGAGGGTAAGAAAAAAGAAAAGAGATATCAAGCGCGCGATCTTGGGCGTTGCCCAGACGGCGGCGCTCATCGGTGTCGCGATTGCAATCCCCAATCTGCCCTCTGCACTTTACAGAATGGGAATCCTGAAAGCCGGTCAGGACGCTGGAGTCATCAATAGGGCCCGCAATCAGTACCTAAAATCTGGTCTTCTTGCAAAGGATGCAAATGGATTTCTGCGAATTACGCAAAAGGGAAAACGAGAGCTCGTGCGGATGGAGGCGCTACAGATGGCGCAGAAGAAGCCGCGCCGCTGGGATGAGCGATGGCGGCTTTTGATATTCGACGTACCGGAAAGGCGTCGAACCGTTCGTGCGAACATACGTACAGCGCTCACGCGAGTTGGTTTTTTGCGTTTGCAGGACAGCGTCTGGGTATATCCGTATGAGTGTGAAGACTTTATCGCGCTGCTCAAAGCAGACCTTCGGATAGGGAGGAATGTCCTTTATATGATAGTGGACGAGATCGAGGGGGATTCTTGGATACGAAAAGAATTCGGTCTCCGCGCGTAGCATCCATACTATTCTATGACGGTCGTCGCAGGATAGTATGGTTGAGATGTTGTCTATGCGCCTGACGATCAGTACGAGTATGGACTGTAGTGGGAAGGGGGCGTATAAGTCTGGTTGTAAGAGGCCGGTGCGTACACAATTTGTGACGCGCTGTTGTTGGATTCGTTGGATTCGCGTACGGCGTTTGCCCCGTCAACGGTTACCGAGAAACTGCCACCGACTGCCTGCGAGAAGCGGAGCGTCGAGAGGATATGCGAGCTTGGCGAGAGCGATGCTTGCGCGGGGGAGGTATACATATACGCACTCTGCATAGGGAGAGACGCGGTGAAGTAGTACACGCCGGTTGCAGTGCCGCCGCGGTTTGCGATGTCGAACACTGCAGTTGCGTTGCCGTAGGCGTCGACTTCGACACTCATGAGTGTGACTGTGAGGTCTGCGGGTGTTGCCGCCGGTACGGGCGGAGTCGGACGCACAGTAGGCTTCGGCGCGGGCTGCGGTTCTGGTTGCGGCACCGTCTCTCGCGGCGGCACACTGGGGATAATCTTTATTGTAGTGGAGCCACTTGCTTCGGGACTTGCCGCGGAGCCATCAGTCGGCATGAACAAAATGGAAATAGTGGTGTCGGCAGTCGAGGTCGCAGCGAGAATGGGGAGAATGGTCAGTGATGTGGCTGCCTCGGGGAGCGTAACCGCCGTGGCGCACGGTACGGCAGCATACGAATTCGTCTGCGCGGGGACGCCCATCTGCAGACCCTCGCGACATTCAAAAAGGAACGCAAAGGTCCCGTCATCGTTGTTCTCGTACTTCCACGTAACGGTGAATGGAATTGTGGAGCGTACTTCAGACGGCGCCTCAATCTCGATGAGCGTATCTTTTGTACCGTCGAAAAGGGAAGAGAACCACGGCGACGAACTGAGGGCGAGACTCGCGAGGCCCCAGACAATGATGATTGCGAGTATGGTGAATCCTAGAATGGCGAGGGTATGTGCGAGTGTTCCGCGCATGCGTCTTTGGGCGGGCTGACCGTCGGGTGGGTTTTGCACGGTGTCGGTCATATCGACGCGACTGTACGTGAATTGGCTGTTTTGTCAAGTATTTGAGCGCTCGATGGGGTTCGACAGGCGCTATTGACAAAATGGCTTAAACAGGTTAGAATCCTCACATATGCATATGGCACGCGCCGCGAATACGAAGGCCCGACCTCCTGTTACTGTCTTCCTTGCCGCATCGGTTGTGATTTTCTTTGCTTCGCTTTCTGCTGCGACGACGGTCGGATTTGTGCCGTACTACATCGATGGCAAGGAACCGCAGAGTCGCGCGCATGTAAGCGAGGCGCCTGCACTCGATACCGTCGCGCTCGCCGATCTCCCTCAGCTCGGTCTCGAGGAGATAGTACGGCTTGCCCAAGGTCTTACCCTCGCTGCGGACGCACTGCCCGAAGGAGCCATCGCACTCTCGTCGGTTGAACCTACGCGCATCATCATCTCCGCAATCGGCATGGACCTGTCTGTCCAAAATCCCGAGACGCGCGACATTGCAACGCTCGACACGTTGCTGCAAAACGGTCCCGCGCGGTATGTCGATAGCGCCAAGCTCGGCGCCCGCGGCAACGTACTCATCTTTGCACACTCGTCGAACCTGCCCATCGTGCACAATCAAATGTACAAAGCCTTCAACCGCGTCCCCGAACTCACAGAGGGCGCAGTCATAACGCTGAAGGGTGAGGACGGTGAGTCGTACCTGTATCGGGTGCGCACGGTCTATAAGGCAAATGCCGAGGACACACTCATCGATCTTTCGTCTACGCAAGGAGGCATGCTTACGCTAGTCACCTGCGACACGCTCACGTCGAAGAGTGCGCGGTTCGTTCTTGAAGCAGATTATATAGGCACACAGATACAATAATATGACACTCTACAAGACATCCATCGTTACCCTCGTTGCCTCGCTCGCTTTTGCGACACCCGTGAGCGGGCTCACGTTCTGCGGTTGTTCGACCATCGTGAGCAGGCCGGCTCCCACGAGCTATTCCGTCCCGACCAGCCGATCGGTCACCACCAGTTATCCGGTCCCGACCAGCCGCTCTATCACGACCAGTTACCCCGTGCCGACCAGCCGCTCTATCATAACGAGCTATCCGGTTCCGACTTCTGCATCTATCCCGACGTCTGCCTCTGTCGCGACGAGCCGCACGGTTGCAACGAGCCAGTCTGTCGCTGCCGGCCAATCGGTAGGAACGAGCCAGTCTGTTGCATCGGGCCAATCAGTGGGTACAAGCCAGTCGGTAGGCACGAGTTACTCGATGGCCGTCGGCACGAGTGTCGGCACCTCAGAGTCGCTCGACCAAAACGGCTACTCTGTCTCGACGAGCGAGAGTAGGACGGTCGGATACAGTGCTCCGAGCGGTGAGAGTACGACCGTCGGCCACTCGACGGGTACCGGTAGTTCGTATACAGCGGGCTCTTCGGTTTCCGTCGGACGTTCCGTCGTCTACGGCTCCTCGACAGAAGTCGGAACCTCAGTCTCGACCTCGTACTAAAAAATGTATCAAAAAAAGGAAGGCCGCCAGAAATGGCGGCCTTTTTTATTTTGCTCTCCGCGTCAGCGCGAGCGCGGGAGCACGAGCTTGGTCACGAAGCGCACCGGCGCGAAGATGAGCAGCACCAGCGTGATGAGTGCTCGGAGGATGAGCACGATGACTGCGCTCACCAGAAGGTAGGCGGCGAAGACGCCGGACCAGCGGGGCAGTCCCACCTGTTCGGCGACCCAGCCGGCTCCTTCGGCGAAGAGATCCGGTCGCGTAATGGCGACATAGATCGCTCCTGCGGTACCGACGACGGCGACGCTCTTGAAGGCGGCGACGGAGGCGGTTCCGAACTTCGCGAAAAGACTTGCTCCGACGAGCTTGCCCTTCGCGAGATGGAGCGTCGTGACGCTTGCGCTCACCACGCTTGAGATGATTGCCACGTTGAGTGCAGCCATCCCGACCTCCTGCCAGCTCGGCAGCCGCTCGCCGCGTACGAGCACGCGCTCGATGTCCGCGATTCCCCCGACGAGGAGGTTTTTCGCGAAATTGAATGCGCTCGTGCCGGGGCGATGGACCCCGACCCCATTTACGATCTCGAATTCTGCGAGGAACTCGTGACCGCGTTCGCTGATGGCGTAGAGTGCGAGCATCCCGTATTGCTCGGGTTTGAGCTTGGCGATATTGAATCGCATTTCTTCACCCGTGCGGAATTGCCGCAGCCACTCAGCGACAGTCGCGCCACCTTGCGCCGTCCATGATGGATTCGAGGTGGCATATGCGACAACCGGAATGACCCGATGTCCGTATTCCTCGAGCACCTTCTTGAACAGCTCGTCGCCGCCAAACGTGTTGA
>DATECE010000062.1:0-6162 GCA_036516595.1 Minisyncoccota bacterium
TGCATTGCCGCCACGTCAGGCGGCGTGGTCGCTTGTGGGTGATTTGTACAAATCCACGCCATAAGCAGCGTCAGGGCTAATCTGTAACTATACTTTTCATGCGTATCGCAGGCATAACCATTCCCGAAGAGAAGCGACTTGAGATCGGTCTTACCGCTGTCTATGGCGTTGGTCGCTCTCGCGCAGAATCAACACTCATGTCACTCGGTATCGATTGTGGGAAACGTCCCAAAGAGCTCAGTGCTGCCGAGGAGAACTCACTTCGAGAAGCAATTGAGAAATTCACCGTTGAGGGCGAGCTCCGTCGTCAGATAAGCTCAAACGTCCGCAGACTGAAGGATATCAAGTCGCACCGTGGCACTCGCCACACCAAGCGACTGCCCGCGCGTGGCCAGCGTACGAAAACGAACTCGCGCACGGTGCGCGGTAACGTACGAAAGACGATGACATCCGGTCGCCGTAAGCTCGAGAAAACATGATTAGCATCTGGCGCTAGTCACATCATTCCATGGGAAAAAAACGAATCATCAGAAAATCAGGCGGCTCAGTCGATCAGGGACTTAAATCCCGTTCGCTTGCTCGCGTTGCCAAGAAAAATATCGTCGCCGGCACGCTCCATGTCCATGCTACCTACAACAACACGAAGGTGTTGCTTGCCGATAAGGCAGGTAACGCAGTCGCGTGGTCTTCCGCCGGCGCTATTGGCTTTTCAGGTGCCAAGAAGGGCACTCCCTTTGCTGCTGCCAAAGTCGGTGAGCTCGTGGGCGACAAGGCCAACATTATCGGTGTGAAGGAAGTCGATGTCGTCATCCGTGGTGTCGGTGCGGGCCGCGAGTCGGCGCTCCGAGCGTTTGCGGGTAAGGGCATTGAGATTACTCGAATCGCTGACGACACCCCCGTGCCGCATAATGGCCCGCGTGCACCGAAACCGCGTCGTGTGTAATACATATATATGTTACCTGTAAAATCCAAGTATAAGATTGCGAAGCGTCTCGGGGCCAGTGTTTTTGAGCAGACGCAAACACAGAAATTCGCACTCTCCGAGGCGCGGACGAAAAAGCCGATGAGACGCGGAGGCTCAGACTTCGGTCGGCAGTTGTTGGAGAAGCAGAAGGTTCGTTTTACCTATGGCATTAGTGAGCGTCAACTCTCGAACTATGCCTTCGATGCGATGACGACGCCGGATCCCTCTGGTACGCTCCATCGCTCTCTTGAGACGCGCGCTGATACGGCCGCGTATCGAGCTGGATTTGCGGGAACGCGCCGCGCCGCTCGTCAGGCTGTAAGTCACGGACACATAACGGTGAACGGGCGTCGTATCACGACACCATCATACAGACTTAAGAAAGGTGATGTACTTGCTATCCGCGAAGGCAGCCGCAAGAGTCCACTCTACGCTGGCCTTACCGACAGCGAATCCACTCGCTCGGTACCTCATTGGCTCTCGGTCGACCTGAGTGTGCTCAAGGCTGAGGTCACCGGCGAGCCACAATATTCTGGGGCAGAGGTCGGTCTCGATTACGCGACGGTGTTTGAATTCTATAGTAGATAGTGTATAATGCCGCGGATTTACGCCCCTACGGCTTTTTTATTATCAAGTCAACCGCAACCTGATTTCGTATGTCTGATTACCATATCGCACTGCCAAGCAAGCCCCGTGTTGTCTCAGAGTCTGAGCGCAGCGGCACCTATGAAATTGATGGGCTGTATCCGGGTTATGGCTTCACGCTCGGCAACAGTCTTCGCCGCATTATCCTCTCCTCGCTCCCCGGCGCGGCAGTGACCCACGTAAAGATACCGGGGATCTCACACGAATTCTCGACGGTCGAGGGCGTGAAAGAGGATGTTGTCACGATTCTCCTGAACATACGCAAAGTACGCCTCAAAATAGCGACCGATGAGCCGCAGACAATCACGCTGTCCGTAAAAGGTCCCAAAGAAGTCACCGCAGCGGACCTCAAGCTCCCCGGTCAGGTAGAGGTGCTCAATCCCGAGCAGCACATTGCAGAGGTCACAGGCAAAGGCGTTTTTGAGCTCGAGCTCCGCGCTGAGCGTGGTCTCGGGTACATCCCGAAGGAAGTACATCAGAAAGAACGCGTTGAGATTGGGACGATTGCGCTCGATGCAATTTTTAGCCCCATTCGTCGCGCAAACTACGAAGTCGAAAACATGCGCGTCGGAGACAGGACGGATTTCAATCGTCTCCGCATTCTGATAGAGACCGACGGTACACTCGCCCCGCGTGAGGCACTTGAAACGGCTATCACGACCATGATTCATCAGCTCAAATCGGTCGTTGGCTTCAAGGAAGAGGAGGCGGAGGCTCCTGCGCAGGCAATGCCCGACGCACGAATAGGCAGCGGCGACAAGATGCAGCAAATGGATTCTGAGGTTCTCAAAACACGTATTACTGAGCTCAGCTTACCGCAACGTGTAGAGCAAGCGCTCGACAATGCATCAATCCGCACCGTAGGAGGTCTTGTGCGCAAGCGCGAGGACGATCTACTCGCGATTGAGGGCCTTGGCCAAAAGGGCATGCAGGATATCAAACGCGCTCTCTCAAATCTCGGTCTCACACTCCGCTCACAGTAAGAAGAAATTCTCGTATGCGGCATCATGTAAAAACACGGACACTCGGCAGGACCAAGAGGCAGCGTACGGCCCTCTTGCGCTCTCTTGCACGCTCACTGGTCCTTGAAGAGGGAATCACGACCACGCTTGCAAAGGCCAAAGAACTCAGGCCTTTTGTAGAGCGCCTTGTGACCGCAAGTAAGAAAAACACCCTCCAATCGCGTCGCATCGTGATAGAGCGTCTCGTCTCACCAGAAGCAGTCCGGAAGCTGCACGAAACGCTTGCACCGCGCTTCGAAAAGAGAGCAGGTGGATACACGCGGATAGTCCGACTGGGCAAGGTCGGCAAACGTCACGCCGAATCGGCTCGCATCGAGTTCCTAAAGTAGTATGGATACCAAATCATTCACTATCGACGCGGCAGGGCAATCAATCGGGCGTGTCGCATCCACGGCTGCCAAGGCGCTTATGGGCAAAATGCACACTGACTACACGCCGAATAAGCGTTCGGACGTGAAAGTTGTCGTCACGAACGCGTCAAAAATCTATACACGCGAGCGCAAGCAGCAGCAAAAGACCTACACGACGTATTCCGGCTATCCGGGAGGCCTCAAAAAGGAAACGCTGAGTGCACTCATCGGACGCAAGGGCAGGGGAGAGGCCGTGCGCCGTGCGATATCGAGAATGTTGCCGCGCAATACGATGAAGGTAGCCCGAATGAAAAATCTTACTATCACAGAATAATATGGCCACGAAAACATACACCGAAGCGGTAGGGCGCAGGAAAACAGCGAGCGCGCGCGTCCGTATCACGGAAGCAAAGACCGCGTCGATGACAATCAATGGAAAGACGGCAGAGGAGTACTTCCCACTGCCACAGCTCGTCAAGACGGCGTTTTCACCGATGCAGGCCCTCGGTGTCGCGTATGCCGTCAGTGTCCGAGTCGCCGGAGGTGGCCACAAGGCGCAGGCTGATGCGGTGCGTCACGGACTCTCGCGAGCAATCATCGAACTCGTCCCAGAGCAGCGTAAGGATCTCAAAGTACGAGGCTTCCTCAAGCGGGACCCTCGCGCCAAGGAGCGCAAGAAATTCGGACTCAAGGGAGCACGTCGTGCCCCGCAGTGGTCGAAGCGCTAAGCAAACTGAACTGCTTCAGTTTGCGCAGACGCTTCGACGGCCGGAGCATTGTGAGGCCCGCAGGCCGAACTGCGAGGCGGGGGTCACAGTATGTTTCTGAGCGACGGCGAAGAAACTATCTGTGACGCTGGACGCAAAGACGTCAGCACCGCACCGACTCATCAATTACGATAGTGGAACATGCGGCATTTCAACAAATAAAGCGAAAACCTCGGGCCGTGTGGTCCGAGGTTTATGATTGCGGCGGCGAGGATGCCCCAACGTTCAAAGCAGGCCGTATTGGCGCGCGACGAGCGAGAGGAGAGCAGTGAAAGCCACCCATAAGCAGCCTGCGGCGGTTCCGAAGCGCACGAAGACGAATGCCGTGGCGACTGCGAACGCTAAGACGTACTGCACGGGCTCTTCCATCAGATGCGGCATGTCAGCTATCCGCGAGACAGATTTCAGAGCGACGGCTGCGCCCGCATAAACGCCCAAAAAGATTAGGGCGTCGACTATCCATGATTTTCCAAGCGTCATGATTCATCTCCCAACGGTGATAAGCGATATTTATTATAGCATGGTTATATTAATATGTCAATGTCTGTGATGTGCGCATTATAGCGCCGATTTGGTATACTCTGGGCCGTATGAATGACGAACTCCACGAGGAACTTGATTTCGAACCAGAAGAGGAGCTCGGTACGCTCGGCGCCGCGCAGGCGAAGCTCAAAAAACTCAAAGACGAACTTGCAAAAGTAAAAACGGAGCGGCAAGAGTATCTCGACGGCTGGCAACGGTGTAAGGCGGATTCGATTAATGCACGTAAAGAGGTTCTCGTGCAGGCTGAGCGCGCAAGTGCCCGCGAGCGCGACCGTCTTGTGGAGGAACTCATTCCTGCGCTGGATAGTTTCGAAATGGCCTCAGGTTCCGAGCAGTGGGCGTCTATTGATGATGGCTTCCGCACGGGCATGGAGCATGTACAAAATCTCATCATCGAGACCTTTGCCTCACACGGCGTGCGTCGTTTCGGCCGTGTCGGGGACGCGTTCGACCCCACTATTCATGAGGCCGTACAGGAACTGAACGATGTGGCGGGTAGCGCGGGCGAAATAGTACGAATTATGCGGTCCGGATACCGTACCGATGACCGCGTCATTCGCCCTGCGCACGTCATCATCAAGGCATGAATGAGCCGGTAATTTGACAGTACGTCCAAATGTGGTACACAGTACTCACGAAAATATTCTTTATTCACCTCAGATACACGTAATATGGCAAAAATTCCCGGCATAGATTTAGGGACCACGAACTCGGCGGTAGCTGTGGTCTCAAGCGGTGAGCCGACCATCATTGAGAACTCAGAGGGCGCGCGCACAACTCCGTCAATTGTCGCCATATCGAAAACGGGCGAGCGACTCGTCGGGCAAATAGCAAAGCGTCAAGGCGTCACAAACCCTAAGAACACAGTCTACCAAATCAAACGATTTATCGGCCACACCTTCGACGAGGAGCATGTGCAGAAAGATAAGGCCGCAGTACCGTTTGAGATGCGGAAAGGAGGCACCGGTGGGATTGAAGTGCAAATGGGTGATGCGTGGTATCGCCCTGAGGAGATTTCAGCAATGATTTTGCAAAAGTTGAAGAGCGATGCGGAGGCGCGTCTCGGTGAGACCATTACAGAGGCGGTTATCACGGTTCCCGCGTATTTCAACGATTCACAGCGCGCCGCGACCCGTGATGCGGGCAAGATAGCGGGACTCGACGTCAAGCGCATCATCAACGAGCCGACGGCTGCAGCGCTCGCATACGGATTCAACAAGAAGAAGGACGAGAAGATTGCAGTATTCGATTTCGGCGGCGGGACTTTCGATATCTCGATTCTTGAGGTTGGCGATGATGTCATCGAAGTCCGCTCCACGGACGGTGACGCGCACCTTGGCGGTAAAGATATCGATCAAAAGATAATCAACTGGATTGCTGATGAATTTAAACGCGAGAGTGGTGTCGATGTACGAGGCGATGCGCTCGCGCGCCAACGGCTCGATGAGGCTGCTGAAAAGGCCAAGATTGAGCTCTCGACAGCACTTGAGACGGAGATTAACATCCCGTTCATCACATCGACTGACGCGGGGCCACAGCATCTTCTTATCAAGATGTCTCGCGCAAAATTGGAGGAGCTCGCGAGCGAGTTTATCGATCGAGCGATGGTTATCACGAAGCGCGCGATGGAGGCCTCACCATTTAAAGTCGCCGAAATCCACGAAGTAGTGCTGGTCGGCGGTCAAACGCGCATGCCAGCTCTTCAAAAGGCGGTGGAACAATTCTTTGCAAAGAAACCGCACATGGGCGTCAATCCCGATGAGGTGGTTGCGCTCGGCGCGGCACTACAGGGCGGCATCATGCAGGGCGACGTGAAGGATGTGCTGCTACTCGATGTCATTCCGCTCTCGCTCGGCATAGAGACCATGGGC
>DATECE010000063.1:0-8936 GCA_036516595.1 Minisyncoccota bacterium
GAAAAGGTGGCCGCTCTATTTCTATTCGCGCTTCTTCCATTTGTATTGTTTAAAAAGGAAATCGGCACCATCCGTCGTGAAGTAAGCCGACTTTCAAAGACAATCTCAACTTTTGTTTATTTTGTAATCGAAACAATAACCGGATTCTTTGCGGCAGGGACGGGGCCCCTCGTGTACTACACTCTGATGATTGGATTTGGTCTGACGATTATCGAGGCAGTCGCTACTTCAATGTTGCCGTTTCTTGTGCTGGCGATTTCCTCTGTGGTCGTGTTTGCGATGCATGGTCTCATTGATTATTCGACCGGATTTATCATGCTCGCCGGTACTGCTGCGGGCGGCTATTTTGGAGCGCATGTAGCGATCAGCAAAGGCGCAGTATGGATTAAAGGTCTGTTTGCCATAATGGTGGTGGCAGCGGGGATAAACCTCCTATTCTTTTGAGTGTTATTCGGGTGTCGTGTCCGACAGCCAGTTGCGCAGATCATGTTTTCGTGTCATTAATTTCGCTGGTGTGTAGTGCTCGGCCTGCATGACAGGGGGCGGCCATGTGGTCGCCTACACTCCTTCAGTGGAGGATGCCACCATGTGGTATCGCTGTGTAATCGGCCAGCATTACCGTGTCAGAATTGAGCCCATTCGCTCGCTAGGGAAGAAAGTTTACTGGACGGCACAAGTGGTCTTCGTTTCGGTCGCGTATCCGCAAGGGCGCGTGGTCCATCGTAGGCTCGTGGAGTACAGCGAATCACAACTCTGGCAACGAATTTGCTCTGCTGTCCGTAAGGGCAAATGACATTCTCGTTATTCTGACGGCCTCGTGGCGTCTCAGCTCCGGCTGAGGCGCCACTATCTATTTTTGATAGAATGGTTCGAACATCCCTCCTTCGCCAAGGCTACGGACGGGTAAGCGTACCAAACATTCGGTTCGTAGCCTTTGATACACTACAGCCATGAATTGGAATGAGCTTCGAGAAGAGGTTAAAAGCCTTGCGAGCAAAATTGATTACACCCCTGACGTAATTATTGGAATCGTTAGAGGCGGATTGATTCCTGCGCGCCTACTTTCTAGCGAGCTGAGAGTTAAGGATATGTATGCTATTACCGTTAAGAAAGTTGGAGACGAAAGAAGGGTCATGAACGATATTCTCGAGGAACTGTCGGCAAAGAATGTCTTGCTTGTCGAAGACATGCTTGAAACTGGCAAAAGCTTGCTTGTCGCAAAGGAGTATTTGGAGGAGAAAGGCGCACGCATAAAAACTGCCTGTCTCTACACAATGCCAATATCTGAACTCAGACCGGACTTCTGGTTGAAAGAAGTTTCCGAAGTTGTGCCGTTCCCGTGGGAATAGCGGCTTGAACGTCGCAACCACCACCCGCCAGCAACACATGAACACATACAATCGGGAGAATATAGGAAAGCTGATATCGTGGAGAGGGGACCACTTTGTATACGAGTACGGAGAGGACAACGTGATAAAGTTTTCTAAATTTGATTTTCTCTTAGGGTTTGAAAAAGCTCAGAAAATCGTTCCGGAAGAATACACACTCTGCAAGCAGTTTTTTGGGGAATACATTTTAGACTCAGAAATAGTTGTGTCGGACGATCAAAAACGTGTTGCCCTTATACAGCGCAAAATAGCAGGTCATTGCTTAACGAGAGACGATTTGCGAAATGAGGAAATTAGAAGGCAATTCAGGGAAATCGCGGAGAGATACAGCGCGATGGTGAAAAGCGGCCACTCTGAAATAGACCTCGTAGGTCATGAGGGAGTTTTTAGAATATTTAACCGCTGTTTGGGCAACATCTTGGTCACCAATACAGGAAAGCTCGTTATTTACGATGTTACGTCGCTCAATATGAGCCGGTTCGCCCTTTTCATCCGGCCGCTTATGTATTGCCTCGCAAAAATATTTCTCCCGTTTCAGCGTTCGACGATTCATCGATTTTTAGCGCAAGCTCAATAATAGGTTACAACGCCGCATCAGACTCTAAGTCCGGCAAAGCAACATATGTATTTCGTATATCTACTCGAGTGCAAGGACGGCTCTCTCTATACGGGCATAACCACCGATGTGGAGCGCCGACTGCGCGAGCACAAAAAAGGTGAGGGCGGCCACTATACGAGGTCTCGCGGGGCAGAGAGAATCGTATATACGGAAGAAGCTGCAGACAGAAATACGGCCCTGAAACGAGAGGCAGAGATAAAGAATTGGACGAGGAAGGAGAAGCTGGCCCTCATCGAGTCGGGGAAACGGAAACGGTAGACGGGAGGGGCCGCTGGTATAATACGGGGCGTGAGAGAACTTCCGCGCGAAGAGAAGGGACTTGGGCGCACGGGGTACGGCCGAGAGTGGAGCGCCTCTGAATTATCAAAAGAGGGTGTCGAAAAAGACAGCCGCGTACAGGAATTTCTGACGAAGGTGGATTTTGAAACTGCACGGGGTATATACGCGGAGCTCTACGCGCGAAACGGAGGCACGGCCGCCGACATGAATTTCATCGGGCCTGATCGTTTCTATACCCACACCAAAGAGGGCACCACAGCCTCCTTTTTGGCGGATAAAAATATCATCACGATAAATAAAACGAAGAAGGGTGAGCTGAAATTGTTCGCCGCCCCCCCCCCACACATTTTATGAGAAATATCAGGATACGGAGTATTTTGCGACGCCCGATCTCGACGATGCGACGTTTGTGAAAATCGATGCGGTATTCAGAGTGCTCCACGAGGAGGGTCATGCCGTCAGCTCCAACACGGCAGAAAAAATCAGCGGCTTTTTTTTCGGATTCTTCGTGGAAAAATATGAAATGGGTACGGGCTACCGCACAGTGGAGGTGCAGCAACACGTATTCTCCGGAGAATCAAGGAGCCGCCTTCTCGGTGAGATCGTCAACGAGGGCGTCACGCAGCTCATGGCACTGAACGTCTTGTCTGAGTATTACCGCCGGAAAGGTACTGACGACATGGGAATCAGTTCGGCAGATGTGCAGAAGTACATATCCTGTTTCAATAACGACCTTTTCAGTATTGGCTTCTCGCGCAAGCCCGAGGTTGAATTCGTACGCATTTTTGCGGAATATCTCGCCTCTATAGCCGAGGTGCCGCGCGAAATCGTGTGGCAGGGGATAGTCCGCGGGTGCATGCGGGGAGGCGATCTTTTCGATGAGCACATCGCAGCCGCATTTAAAGAGCACGGCAGCGAAAAGGTATTTGAGTTGCTCAAATCTTTTGACACTTCGCTATCAAACGAGTCGTTTGCACATGACGATGTGGCGCAGCGTGTGAGGCAAAGAGGGGACGCTATCAGGGCGGCAAATGCCACTCTTTTCGAGATGCTTCCGCCAGAGTCGAAGGAGCATCTGGCAGAGATTTTCTCAGACGATACTGGAATTAAGGTCAAAAAAGTTGGAAGCGACTGGATTTCATTTGCCGAAATGCAGCGCCGTATAAAGGAGGAGGAAGCGCACACGCAGGAAGGATCGCCCCAAACGGCCTAGACCGACGTCGTGAAAATGTCGGTTCGCCCTTGAGACGGCGCTATTGAAGCAATGCGGGTAGGCCGAGCTCTTTGTTGTCTGCGGACGCGAATTTGTAGAGCTGTGCAGGGCGGTGACGAGTAGGGGCGGAGTGGTAGAATCGGGCGATGATAGAGACGAGCATCGTCTACAGGGACTTCAAAGGGAAGTACGACTTTTTCCCGATGTCGCGTAGCTCCGGCTCAGAGATATGGGACCGCGACGGCAAGCGGTACATCGATTTCACCTCCGCGTGGAACGTCACGAACCTCGGCTGGAATCATCCGGAGGTCAACGCCGCGCTTATCGCACAGGCAGAAAAAAATACGCAGGGGCTGCTGTGGGGCTCGGACCCTATGCAAGAGGAATACGCGCTCGCACTCACCGCCGCGCTGCCGAAGGAGTTGAATGCATGCATGAAAGCGACGGGCGGTACCGAGGCGATAGAGATGTCGGTCAAGGTCGCTCGCGCGTACACTGGCCGCAAAAAGGTTTTAGGCTTCGAGCAGCACTACCACGGCCAACTCTTCGCCTCGCTCGCGCTCGGCGCTCCGGAGTCGGCGCGAGGCAAGATTGCACCTCTCGTGCCTGAAGTGACACCGCTCCCTTTTCCGAGCGACGAACTATCAGACACTGAGTACGAGAAGTTTCTCACCGATTTCGAGGCGCACCTCTCGCGGGGGGATGTCGCGGCGGTTGTCACCGAGCCCAATGTCGTCACTGGCTGGGGACTCACCGAGATTGCGCACGCGGGATTTTTGAAGGACGTGCGCAGACTCACGGAGAAGCAAGGCACGCTCCTCATCGTCGACGAAGTAGGGTCGGGCTTTTCGCGCACCGGTACACTCTTCGGCATCGACGCAGAAGGCGTCGTCCCCGACATGATTGTCTTTGCAAAAGGTATATCCAACGGCGCGGCCGCAATCGGCACATCGGTCGGACGCGCGGAGATATTTGAGCCGGCTTTCGCCGATGCGGTCCTCATCTCGACCTTCGGATGGACGCCCGTCGCGTGCGCCGCTGCGCTCGCGACCCTGCAGGTGCATCAGCGCGACAAGACGTGGGACATGGCGTCGTCGAAAGGTGCGTACACGATGGAGAAGTTGCGAGCGCATCTCGGCGGGAGGGCGGTCGGCGTGCGGGGGAAGGGACTCGAAATCGGTCTGCAATTCAAAGATGCCGAGACTTGCTCCATGGTACAAAAGGCGGCGTTTCTAGACGGACTGCATGCGATAGTCGGGAGCGGAGCCAACATGCAAATCATGCCGCCGCTCACGATACCGCAAGCGCTTCTCGACGAAGGACTCGATATCCTGATTTCGCACCTCAACTAGCGACGCTCTTCGTTTGTGCCCGCGATGGCGGGTCAACGGACTTGCGAGAGTCCATAATATGTGGCATAAATTGCCGCAGAGCATAACGCTTGCCGCACCACCGGCAATTCAGTGGGCATGGAGCAATTCAATGCGAATATTAACGATTAGTGTGGTCGCGCTGCTGGTAGTGGCAGTTGCGATGCTGTTTACGGACCCCGTCGGCGGACCAGCTTCGGTCGAAGCGATGAAGGTCTACATGCCGCACCAGATTCTGCAAGATATGGTCGCAGGCTCTGGTACAACGGTCGCCAACGTTCTGAAGGTCGGCATTGCCGGTCTTTCAGTCATCGCCCTGCTGCTCATTTTCGCCATCGTCGGCGAGATGCGCAGTATGACTCGCGAGCGCGACGCGCTTCGCGAATCGCTGCAAAAGGCGCGTGAAGGGCAAAGGCTCGAACAGCCGGAACTGACGCTTGAACAGCGGCTCGACGCCGCCGAGGCCGAGGTCAAGTCGCTCGATCGGCACTTGACGCGGCTCGAGGACGACGAAGACTCCGACGACGATCGGCGCGACCGGCTCGACGATATCTTGCGGAGCCTGAAGCTTGTGCAAGACCGCCACGAGGAACATGCCTCGGTGTCGGCTGTCTCTTCGGTCATCGACGAAATCCAACGTATCGTCGCTGAATCGGGCACGAAGGTGACGGAGCTGCACGAAGCGACCGACGAAAGCCGGTTGCGGTCGCTCGACGCCGCTATCGGAGCGCACGGGGCGGAAGTCGATTCCATCGAGTTGCGCACCGAATCGCTCGAGGCAGTACTCGGGCGCGCTCATGCTCTCGATAAGCGGTTGGTCGAACACACCACCAGCGAATCGGGCCTCATCGCGCGTCTTCGGGAGCTCGAGCGGACGCGGGACCGTCTTCAAGTCCGCGTGAAAGCGCTCAAGCCGGCAGAACAGGGGCAGCCCGACATCGGTACCCGCATCACGAACTTGGCGGCCGAGATCGGCAAGCTCGAGAGCGAGATCGACAAGGTCGACCCCGACACCTTGCGGCAACGACTCGCCGCGTTGGGGAAGCGCATGGAAGGTCTCCAAGCGCAGCTCTCCCCGCCGGCGCAGTTCAAGCAGGCGGCGGAATAGTCCTGAGCGACAGCGTTATGCAACGAATTGAGGCGGGCCACATCGGCCCGCTTTCCTTTTTGCGAGGATGCTGCGCGAAATGATAGAATCGGGTAATGATGGAGAGGAGATGTTGGATATTTTGATAAAGCACCTCAGGTAGCGATACTCTATATATATGGAAGGCGGATGCCACTGCGGAGAAATACGTTTCAGGGTCGAAGGGGAACCCTCATGGATTGGCGCGTGCTACTGCCTCGACTGCCGGAAGATAAGCGGCACGCCGTCGATGACCTTTGCTGAGTTTGACCGTGCACGCATGACGATTCTGAAAGGCACTCCCAAAGAGTACAAATCCTCTGCAAGTGTGACGCGCATGTTTTGCGACACGTGCAGCTCACCGCTTGGCTATGTGTCGAGCGAGCACCCCGACAAGGTCGAGATGCCCGTCGGCATCTTCGACGATATCGAACCGCTCGCGCCGCACATGCACATTTGGACATCACGTAAACCGCATTGGGTCGTTATCGCTGACGGACTACCGCAAAAGTAGGGTTGATGTGAAGTGGATATTATCGTATCGCCCCGTATAATAGTCCGACATGGAACTCCAACGCGGCAACGAGGAGCTCGAAACTTTGAACAAGGCGTTGAATGACCCCGAGGCGCTGAAAGCGTATAAAGAGCCGCTCGACTCGTACCGCGTGAGCCTCCTGCCGCGCCTCCTCGGACTCTCACTCGTCTGGTGCGGCAATCTGGTATACGGCAAAGAGCCCTCGTACCTCAAATTCCGCGCGGTCGAGGTCATTGCGCGCGTGCCGTACCACTCGTGGGCATCGTCGGCCTACACGCTCCTCACACTTTTTTATTCCGACGAGAAGCGGGCACTCAGCCTTTCAAATGTCGCGAAGTACGCACGGCTCGCGCAAGACAACGAGACCATGCACGTGGTCGTTATCTCCCAGTTGGCAAAAGGGGAGGAAAAAGCGGGACTTATCCGTCACACACTGATACCGATGATTTTTGCGTTTTTCTATTTCTGGTGGTCGTATGTCCTCTACCTCGTCAACCCGCGCTATTCGTACGAGCTCAATTACATGTTTGAGAACCATGCCTTCGAGCAGTACAGCCGCTTTCTCGAAAAGCGCGGCGAGGAACTGAAGAAGAAACCGGTCAGGAGCGAGTTCCTCGATTGGTACGGTCGCTACCCGCGCAGTCAATATGAGTTGTTCCTCTCCATCCGCAACGACGAAATCGTTCACCGCAACACCTCCATCCACGAAATCACGTAAGTGTACGTAGTTTTGCACACTCTCTCCGACTCGCTCTGTGACGAGTGTTAGAATGTTGCTATGCCTCCTACACCCTTGAATAGTGGTTCGACCATCGAAGCGGCGCACGGAAGTTCCCGCTTTGTCATTATCGGCAGCGCCATCGTCGGCGTTGTCGCGCTCGCCGCGCTCGCGTATGTCTATCTTGCGACCATTCAAGCGCCAGCACCTGTCGCGACTGAGCCGCCGACCATCGGCATCATTTATCTCCGACCGCATACAGCAGCAGTGCAAGGTTTCAAAGATGCCATGGCAGAGCTCGGCTACACCGATGTGGTATACGACGAGGCGATGGCGACCCCCGGCGCCTCGATGTACCCTGAAATCGAGGCCGCGACAGCGCGCATGCTCGATGAGGGCGTCGACCTTTTGTGGGTCACGCAGGAGCACCAAGCCGAAGTCGCGCTCCGCATGACCAAAGAACGGGGAGTTAGCATACCTGTCGTATTTCTCTCGCGCTTCCATGATCCGGTGGAATACGGCCTCGTCGCCTCGTATCGCTCATCGGGCAACAACATGACCGGCGTCGCGACCAACGTATCCGAGCTCATTCAGCGCAGCCTCACCTTTGTTCGCGATATGAACCCCGATGCAAAGAAAATCGGTGCGTTTACGACCGGCTTCGCGACACCGGTCATCGCCGACGCCTTTCTGCAGGAGCTCCGCGAGCAGGCAGCGCGGCTCGGCTTTGAATTCGTAGAATTCACCTTTGACGGCAAGCCGCCTGAGGCGGAAGCTGGCTGGCACGCCGCTGCAGCGAAGATACAAGCAGGCGACATCGATGCGCTCTTTCATGCGGCGGGTCACTTCTACGCAGGCCAGACGAATCCAGAATACCAACTGGTCAAACGCCTCGGCATCCCGCACATTGTACCGGCGGAGGACCTCGCAGAAGGCGGACACTTCTCCTACACAGACGATTACACCGAGTCCGCAAAGCAGACTGCCGTCATGGTAGACAAGATATTGCGGGGAGCATCGCCGTCCGACATACCAATTGAATACGGCTCAAAGAATGTGCTCTTCCTGAATCTAGAGCGTGCGGCGGAGACGGGAATTGAGTTCACCGAACAAATGACATTTATCGCCGAGGATAGGTAGGCGAGCTTCTTGCGGGGTGTTTGACAGACGCCGCGGCCGGCACATAATGCCGCTCATGAACAAACTATACATAGTGGCGGCTCTTGTCGTCATCGCTGCAATCGGCGGTTATTGGTATATGAATTATCAGGCTTCGACCGACAGCATGATGTCTGCCGGAGATTTGGGCACCTATCCTTACCAGTGTGATACTGGTGGCCGATTTTCGATGAGCCCCTCGGCTGACACGTCGTCCATCACCCTTATACCCAAGGACGCATCGTTTGCGGGGACGGTAGTGTTGTCTCGAATTTCTTCAACTGCAGGTGCACGATACGAAGGCAGTGGAATCGTGTTCATCGGCGCAGGGGAGGGTGTGCAGCTCACCGTAGGAAACACAACAGAAATATGCAATCCGGTCCCGAACTCCGAGACGCCTCCGTGGAACTGGGGTGATGCGGGCGAAGGCGGCGGCGTGAAGCAAGATGCCTCGCTCATCGTGAGCGAAAGCATCCTCGGCAAATGGCAGAGTGTCGATGATGAAAAATTTGTCCGCGAATTCAAGGCGG
>DATECE010000064.1:0-4649 GCA_036516595.1 Minisyncoccota bacterium
TACCCTTTGACTATCGCATCAAGTATCACGCTGTCGAGACGCTGCGCGCAGGTGAACGCGTCGTTTCGCTCGCGGGGGCCCCTGAAGTGGTGCTGGAGCTCTCGACGCATATTGCCTCCGGCCACGGCAATATCGAGCTGACGCAAGCGGCGCGTGTACGGGTTGCAACGATGCAGGAGTCTTTCTCAAAGCAGGGCCTCCGCGTCATTGCGCTCGCCGAGCTGCGCGGGAACACGAAGGACCTACACGAGCTGCGGGGACTCACCTTTGTCGGCTTTCTCGCCATGAACGACCCGCTCCGACCCGAAGTGCACGCGGCGATAGAGAGCGCCAAAGAGGCCGGCATGAAGGTGGTCATGATAACGGGTGACAACGCAGTGACTGCCCGTGCTATCGCCCTCGACGCTGGCATTTACAGCGCCGGCGATGGAGTGCTCTCCGGCGCAGAAATTGAGGAGCTTTCGACGGAAGACCTCGCATCGAAGGTTGAGGATGTGAGTGTTTTTGCGAGAGTGACACCGGAGCATAAGCTCCGCATCGTCGAAGCGTACAAAGCGCGGGGTGAGATTATCGCGATGACGGGAGACGGTGTGAACGACGCGCCGCCGCTTGTAGCGGCTGATCTCGGCGTCGCAATGGGGAAGATAGGTACAGAGGTCGCCAAAGAGGCGGCGGACATCGTGCTTCTCGACGACAATTTTTCGTCGATAGTCGCGGCCATCGAAGAGGGGAGGAACATCTATAAAACGATAAAAAAAGTCATTCTCTATCTCTTTTCGACGAGTGCCGGCGAGGCGTTCACGATTGCCGGCGCGCTTATTCTTTCGCTCCCACTTCCGCTTCTTCCCGCCCAAATTATCTGGCTCAATTTTATTACCGACGGATTTCTCACGGTGGCACTTGCGATGGAACCAAAGGAACAAGGTCTATTGCGCGGTGCGTTTCGCCGTTCGGAGCGTTCGCTCATCGATTTTCTCATGGCGCGACGCATGTTCCTCATGGCGGTCCCGATGACCGTCGGCTCACTCGTCCTCTTTGCGGCATATGCCGAGAGCGATATGGGCAAGGCGCTCACCATGTCGCTCACGACGCTCGCAGTCTTCCAATGGTTCAACGCGTGGAATTGCCGTTCGGAGCGTGAGTCTGTCTTTACGATGAATCCGCTCAAAAACCTCTGGCTCGTCGGAGCCACGGGTCTCGTCATACTCTTCCAGATTTCGGCGGTCTACGTGCCTCTCTTGCAACGATATCTCCACACCGTTCCGCTTTCTGCCCTTGAGTGGTTCGTTATCATTCTCGTCTCGCTCTCAATTATTCTCGTCGAGGAGATTCGCAAATTTTTCTACCGCATCGTCTATCCTCTCAAGGCGAGTGATGAACATTTTGAGGGTACGACAACGGAGTAAGCATCCACTGGAATCTCCGAGGATTCGTGTTATAATCTCGCCGTGAAAAGTATCCTTGTGTACATCCAGACGCATGCCATTCAAGTTGGCATTGCGGCCATCATCGTTGTCGCCGCCGGCGGTTATTGGGTGATTTCGGACTCTGGTTCAGAGAAAATTGAAGTGCTCACCGTCCACGCGGGCCCATTTGTGCAGGAGATTTCCGCTTCTGGCAAGGTGGTGCCGGCGCGCGACGTCGAGCTCGGCTTTACGCAAGGCGGGCGTGTCGCCCGTGGAGCAGTTGAAGTCGGCTCATACGTAAGGTTAGGACAAGTGCTCGCAGCGCTCGATAATGCAGACCTTGAGGCGACGATTTTGCAAAGACAGGCGGCGCTGGACACACAGCGTGCGAAACTTGCAGGTCTCACGCAGGGGACGAGACCCGAGGAGATTGCAATCGCAGAAGCAGACGTCGAGAAAAACCGTATCGCACGCGCGCAGGCAGAAGATGCGCTTATCGACGAGATCAGTAATGCGTACACCGTCGCCGACGATGCGATTCGCAATAATCTGTATCAATTCATCAGCAATGAAAGGACGAGCGTCCCGCGACTCGACGTACAGACTACCGATTTCAACGCCGCGCTTGAGTTGCAGAACAGTTCGGTCGCAGCTGAGACGGCGCTCGTCGAATGGTCCGCAGAGCTGCTGACGCTCACTTCGTCAAATCTCTCGGCTGCAACCGCAAAAGCGCAGGAACGCCTGCGGGTCATATCGGGCGTACTCATGGCTGCCAACAAGGTTCTGAACAAAGCATTTGTTACGGCGGATCATTCGCAGGCGACACTCGATGGATATGTGAGCGATATCGCGTCGGTACGTGCAGGAGTCAGTGCGTCTCAGTCCGCGCTCACGACCGCAATTACTGCATACAAAAATGCAGAGTCGGGACTCGATGCGGCGGAGCGCAACCTCACCCTCAAGAAGGCCGGCACGATTCAGCCTGATATCGATGCGCAGGAAGCGCAGGTGAAAGCGGCTGAGGCGGAGCTCGCGAACGCCCGCGCGCAGCTCGCAAAGACAGTCATTACGGCACCGTTCTCAGGCGTCATCACGAGTATGGATGCCAAAGTTGGTTCTATCGTGGGTGCAAATACACCTGTCATCTCGATGATAGGGTCTGGCACGTACCAGATCGAGAGCTTTATCCCCGAGGTCAATATCGTCAATGTCAAAAGAAGCAACAGGGCGCGGATTACGCTCGATGCATATGGCACGAGCGTGGATTTTGAAGCGACCGTCATAGCCATTGATCCTGCGGAGACCATAACGAACGGAATCTCGACGTACAAGACGACGCTACAATTTACACGGCAAGATGAGCGCATTCGCTCCGGCATGACTGCAAACATGCGCATCGAGACGGCTACGCTCGAAGGCGTGCTTTCCATCCCGCGTGGCGCACTTTATGAGCGCCAAGGAATCGCATACGTTCAAATACGGGCAGAATCCGCTATAGAAGAGCGCGCCGTCGTGCTCGCCGACATTTCCTCACTCTCTCAGGTCGTCATCGCTTCCGGATTGAACGAAGGCGACGAAGTGGTCCTCAGCCCGAGAGAGTAAAACATGGGATTCCTGCTGAGCTTCAGAGTGGGTCTTTACCTTGCACTCCGGCAAGTGCGGCGTGCCAATCTCTGGACGACGAGTCTTATCGTATTCGTCATGCTCCTCACATTCCTCAACCTCGTTGTCGTAACGGGTCTCCTTGTCGGTATCGTAGACGGAATCTCCAATCTTTTTCGTGAACAAGAAACGGGCGATGTCATTGTGAGTAATTTGAGCACCAAGAATTACATCGAACAGAGTCCCGAGATTATCCGGTTTGTGAGCTCGCTCCCACAGGTAGAGGCAGTGAGTGCGCGCTACATGGCGAGCGGCCAAGTGGAGGCAAATTACAAAACGCGTGGGGAATCTGACGAAAAGGCGAATCAGACGGGCGCCAGTATCGTTGGCATCAACATTGAGACAGAAGCCGCATTCTCGGGCCTTTCCGATTTGATTGGAGAGGGCTCCTATTTCACAGAGGGCGATTACGACGTAATACTCATCGGCTCGCAGCTTATTGATCGCTACGCGTTCGGCGGCGATATCCCCGGCCTCTCGCCCCTGCATGATGTGTACCCCGGCACGACAGTACTCATTAGTATCGGCGAAATCACTCGCGAGGTTACGGTGAAAGGCATTATCGTGACAACCGCCAATTCACCGCTCGCCACAAGAGTCTTCATGCCCGAGGGTGAACTGCGAGAACTCATCGGGCGCAATGATCACAACGTCAATCAAATAGCCATCCGACTCAAGAAAGGTTCTGATCCAGAAGTCTTTCGAGACCTGTTGAAGCGCAGTGGGATTTCCGACGTCGCCCTCGTGCAAACATTCGACGATGCGATACCCAACGGTGTTGCCGAAATACGCAATACGTTCGAGCAGCTCGGCAACGCGTTTAGCTCCATCGGGCTCGTCGTTGCCTCTATCACTATATTCATCGTGATATTCATCAATGCGGTCACTCGTCGTAAGTACATTGGCATCCTCAAAGGCATCGGCATATCGGGGCAAGCGATTGAAATATCGTACATATTGCAATCGGTTTTCTACGCGGCGATAGGTGCCGGCATTGGGCTCATCATCCTTTACGGCTTTCTTGTCCCGTACGTCTCAGCGCACCCGATTGTACTTCCGATATCCAATGCCATCATCGTTGCTCCGCTCGACGGCACACTCTTTAGAGTCGGACTCCTCATTTTCGCCACGGTCATTGCAGGTTACATACCGGCCCGCCTCATCGTCCGGAAGAATACGCTCGACTCTATACTTGGGCGCAATTAATGCTATGGCAAAACGCGTAAAAATCGAAACACGGGATCTCCGCAAATCGTTCGGCAAAGGCGAGCTCACCGTGCATGTCTTGAAAGGCATCGATGTTGTCATCCATGAGGGCGAATGGCTCGCCATCATGGGACGCTCGGGTGCGGGCAAATCGACACTCATGTATCAGCTCAGTCTTCTCGATGATGCGACGGGCGGCGAGATACGTATCGATGGCAGAGACGTACATACATTCTCTGAAAGGGAAAAGATGCAGTTCAGGCTCACAAAATTCGGATACGTCTTTCAGGATTACGCGCTCTTGCCCGAACTCACAGCGCTCGAAAACGTCATCGTGCCACTTCTCATGGAACGTTATTCGCTGACTGATGCAAC
>DATECE010000065.1:0-2656 GCA_036516595.1 Minisyncoccota bacterium
GAGACAGCCTCCATGGCGTGCGTTACCGTGCCCGTCTTTTTGTACGAGAGAATCTTTGATTTGATTGATTTTAGGTTGGCCATATCGGGCAGATAGTAGTGAGTAGAAAGTAGTTAGTAGTCGAAATTCCACTATTTTCTATTTTCTACTAACTACTTACTGGTGCTTGCGAACAGCTCGCTGTGAGCAAGACGAAATTCCTCCATTGATTTGCCGAGCTCCTTTTTCGCATCGTCGGAGAGCTGTCCGCTCTTCTTGATGCCCGAAAGGAGAGGCGAGAAATTCGAGTCTAGAAATTCCGTGTACGCACGCTCGACGGTCGTTACTTTGCCCACGGGGACGTCGCGGAAAAATTTTTGGTTGGCTGCATAGATTGCAGCAACTTGCTTCTCTAGTGGGATTGGCTCACCGTTCTTCTGCTTCAGTACTTCCACCATGCGGCGGCCGGACTCGATTCTATCCGCCGTCTCTTTGTCGAGGTCCGATGCAAACTGCATAAAGGCCTCAAGTTCGCGGAACTGTGCGAGTTCGAGCTTGATACCGCCTGCGACGCCTTTCATCGCCTTTGTCTGCGCCGCCGAACCGACACGAGAGACAGAGATACCGACATCGATGGCCGGACGAATGCCTTTATTGAAGAGGTCAGTGATGAGGAACATCTGACCGTCAGTAATGGAAATCACGTTGGTCGGGATGTAGCCGGACACATCGCCTTCCTGTGTCTCGATAATAGGGAGCGCAGTGATGGAACCGCCGCCCATTTCGTCAGAGAGACGTGCGGCACGTTCGAGAAGACGTGAGTGGAGGTAGAAAATATCTCCGGGGTATGCTTCGCGGCCCGGCGGACGGCGAAGCAGAAGCGAGAGTTCGCGGTATGCGACAGCCTGCTTCGAGAGGTCATCGTAGATGATGAGGACGTCCTTGCCATTGTCCATAAAATATTCACCGATGGCGACGCCAGCGAATGGCGCGAGGTACTGGAGGGCAGCGGGCGCAGATGCGGGGGCATCAACGATGATGCTGTATTCGAGCGCCCCTGCTTCGCGCAGCTGCTGTGTGATACGCGCGGTCTTAGACTCTTTCTGGCCGATGGCTACATAGATGCAAATTGGGCGAGTCGCTTTCGGTTCGTTCTTCTGGTTCAAGATAGTGTCGATGGCGACCGTCGTCTTGCCGGTACCGCGGTCACCAATGATGAGTTCGCGCTGACCGCGACCAATCGGTATCATCGCGTCTATCGCCTTGATACCCGTTTGGAGTGGAACGGAGACACCTTTTCGCTGAATGACGCCTTTTGCTTCGCGCTCGACGGGCATCATGGTGGGATTCTTAAATGGACCCTTGCCGTCGATCGGCTCGCCGAGTGCATTCACCACCCTACCGAGCAGTTCCTCACCGGAAGGTACTTCGAGAATGCGGCCGGTGGATTTGACGGTCATGCCTTCTCGTACGCGCTCAGTATCGCCAAGGATGGTAGCTCGCACGCCATCTTCTTCAAGGTTCAAGACGAGGCCGAAGAGCTCGCCGCTCGAGTCCATTGATTCCGCAAGTTTTTTGCCTTTGCCTTCTTCAAAAAGGAGCACTTCAGACATCACTGCTTTGGTAAGACCGTCGATTGCGACCACCCCGTCTCCCACGGCGGTCACACGACCTACGTGTTGGCCCTCATGGTGAGGCGTGTGTTGGTCTATCTCTTTGATTATCTTCTCGACAGTTGAACTATCCATACGCGTTTAAGAAGTTGCCCGATTATACATATCCAATAATTGTGTTTTGTAGCTCGCATCGACGAGCATCCCTCTGCCCTCGAGGCGCCAGCCGCCGACGAGTGTGTCGTCGACTCGCGTCTTTACTCCGAAGGAGGATCCGCCTCCGGCGGAGAGGAGGCCCGTCCGATACAGCATCTCCTGTGCCTCCTTTTTGGCCGCGCGCTCGTCTTTTTCACGAGCTACGGTGAGTATCATGTCGGTCTTGTGCATTTCGCGCTCCGCGAGGCGCTCGAATGCGCGGGCGATACGCGGCAAAAGCGCTTCTCTCCCCTCTCTCGTGAGTAATGTGCGCAGCGCATCGACTGCGGCATGCGGCGTCTTGCCGTCCGTCACCATTCTCCAGAGTGCCTGTGCGTATGCCGTTTCCATAAGTATGTAGTGATGCCACGCGGAACTAGGCCGCTTTCTCACGCAATATCTTCTCCGCAGCAAGCATCGCGGCTCGTGCGATTTGCTTCTCGCTCTCCGAGAGCGCGAGGCGCTGCGCTTCCTCTGCCCTCGCCTCCGCATCCTTCACGAGTGCCGCCGCGCGCTGCTCTGCCGAGCGCACGATTTCGACGCCCTTTTCGTCTGCGCGCGAGCGGGCGGCCGCGACCATCGCTTCGCTTTCGCGCGCGGCATCGCCCACCATCTGCTCACCTGTCACTTTTGCGTCCGCGAGCGCCGCATCCGCTGCCTGTGCTTTGCGTACGCCCTCCGCCACCTTCTCCCTGCGTTCATCGATGAGCCGAAGAATCGGCTTATATAGTAGGTACGTGAGAAGTGTGAGGAGCAACGCAAAATTAATCGCCTGCACAATGAGGAGCTTCCAATCAATACCGAATGCTGCAAATAATTCCGACATACTCTTGATTTCTCAGTTTACGTCATTTTGGATGCGAGGCTAG
>DATECE010000066.1:0-2838 GCA_036516595.1 Minisyncoccota bacterium
TTGACAACTTTGGTCCCTTGTATCAAGTGGGACGCAATAGAGAAATCGCCATCCGCAAGGGTGGCGGTTTCGTTTTGTTCACTTGCACATTGCTCCTTCACCGACTCTAGTCTATACTACGTATGTTATGAATCAGAGAATCACCATCAACGAATACATCGTTGCCGACCCGGAGATTTGCCACGGCAAGCCCACTTTCAAAGGTACGCGCATCATGGTGTGGCAGGTTTTGGAAATGCTTGCAGGTGGTGAAAGTATCGAGAGCATCAAAAAGGCCTTCATGACGCCGCTCACTCAAGAACAAATCGCTGCTGCTTTAGATTACGCCAGCACGCTTACTCGCAACAGCTATGTCGTCGTCGACACCAACCCGGTTCTTGCTTGACGAGAATGTCAAAGTCGAGCTCGCGGAATTTCTTTCTGAGCGCGGCGTCGATTTCAAAAATGCAAAGAAAGCGAGTGAAGACAGGACATTGGCAAGCATCTCGATTGCGGAAGAGCGTAGTATCGTGACCAATGACAGTGATTTTTCAAAACTGTGCAAGGGTGATGTGTTTGGTGTCGTCTGGCTCCGCCTTCCGCAGAGCAATACTGCGCTCCTGATTAGGTTGTTTGGCGCAATGCTTGACGACAATGTGCGATATGCGAATTCACTCATTATTCTTGAACCGGAAAAACGGCACGTATCCGCACTTCCTACGCGACATCCCCCATGTGCTAGATTAGGACTTGACGGGTAAGTCATCGGAGCTATCATTACTGACAGATAATAAGTGGTGTTTGCAATAATGGCCTGACTGAAGAATTTCCCTCTCCGGGAAATAAGGTGCGTCCGAAAGCTAAAAGGAGCGAGTAGGGCGGTTGCGCGAGTCAATAAAGACTCACGGAGGCAAGCGGCTGCAAATAAACTGAACCAGCCAACGTCTACATGCTGTCGGCTCATATCTCGAGACATGAGGTGATAGACGGCGTTTTGAGCAAATCGTCCTGATCGAGGACAGCTCCACTGATATGCGATGGGTCGCGTATCGGTGCAAAAATAAAAGCTGAAGCGATACAGCGTATGCAGGTACATAGTAATCCTGTGGCCATTATTGGGAACATCACTATAGGGTTTGTCTGCTTCGTAGCCGTTCCGTGAGATAGCCGCTTTTTGCCCCATGCTGTATCATGCCGGGCATGCGGATAGGCGTACTCGGCTGCTTTTACGGATGTGCGGAGCTCTTGCCGCAGGTCTTGGAGCCGTGGAAGAAACTGAAAGAAGAGGGGCACGATATTGCCATCGCGGCGGTCAATGCGCAATTCAAGGAATATGCGGAGTTGGGATTTGCGAATGATGACGCGGGGACGCGCGCGATTCTCGAAGAGAATCGCGCGCTGTTTTCTTCACTGGATATCGTGCAAGAACCGCTTTCGGAGCACGAGACGCGCAATATTGCGCTCCGGAAATTGCTTGAGCAAAAAACGGACCTGGTATGGATACTCGACGGCGACGAGGTGTATACCGTGCAGCAGATTAAAGACGTCCTCGCGTACATCGAGAAGACCCCGCGATTCGATTACTACCACGTCCATTTCGATAATCGCATTTTCGGCAAGACCCGCTGGGGCGACGACTTCTTCCCGCCGCGCATTCTGCGCACCGATAGGGGGGGCGGCGTCAGGGCATTCACTTTCGACAACGAAATAGAGTACGCCGACGGCTCCAAGCTCTACGACCGCACGCCCGGCATCATTCCCAAAAAAGTGGCGCACGTGCGGCACGACACCTGGCGCATGGAAGACGCCGAACGCAAAATCGCCTACCAGCGCAAACACTTCGGGTACTGCATGTTCAAAATGAGCGCGGCGGACAAAGTCGAGCCCGACCCGGAGTACTTTGCGCGGCACCAGATGCCGTTCCCCTCCACGGTGGACACGTATATCGCCTCCAAAAAACCGGTCCTCGACGTGATTATGCGCTCGCACCTCGGCCCCAATGTACACGGCGGCCCGCGCGTGACCGACGACCTCGGCGGCAAGGAGGAGCTCATGGTGCGGGTTTTGCGCTCGCTGCTCGAATCGCTCAATCGCCTTGAGCGCCGCAACGACACGGAAATCCGGCTTGCCGTGCTCGACGACCACTCGACGCCGCAGCTCGTCATGCGCTTCCAAGAGCTTCTTGCGCTCGCCCCTTTTACAGCGACGTTCGTGAGTCTGGCAGCAAAGGGCAACGGCCCCTCGCTGCGCGCGCAATACGACTACGCGCGCGAACACGCGGACAATCTCATCTATTTCGTCGAAGACGACTATCTCCACGAGCCGACCGCGCTCGAAGAGATGGTAGACGCGTACCGGAGCTTTTCGCGCAACGTCGGACGGCCGGTGGGCATCTTCCCGATAGACTACGTGCACCTCTACGAGCCGGAGCGCATCGCCGCTACGCGCATCGTCCCCGGCACGCGGCGGCACTGGCGGCTCATCACCGAAAGCACCTGCACCTTTATGGTGCACAAAGACGTCCTCAATCGCCATTGGGACAAATTCGTCGAGCTCACGGAGAACGGCGTCGTCGAGTCAACGACCGTGAATGCGGTGTGGCGCGACTTCGTCCCCCTCTTTTCTCCGCTGCCGACCCTGACGTACCACATGCACTGGGAGGCGCTCATGCCGCCGTTTTCCAATTGGAAGCGATTGTGGGATAGTTTATCGGTATGAAACTCAACCTCGGATGTGGATTCAATAAGTACGAGGGCTACACCAACGTCGACTCGGCGCCCGAGTGCGCGCCGGATATCGTCTGCAACCTGGAAGAAACGCCGTGGCCGTGGGAAGACAGCTCGGTGTCGGAAATCCGCA
>DATECE010000067.1:0-4230 GCA_036516595.1 Minisyncoccota bacterium
CCTCCGATATTGAACACGTTTGTCGAGACAACACCGGTCGATGCCTGACGTGTCGGGTCTCCCGGATTATCAAATACGCTCGTCGTCACGATGCTGCTCTCGGGTGTGAGCACCATGTCGCCGTTCGCACCCGCAGTGACCGTGACTATTTGCCCGCCGATATTCAGCCGTATCGAGGGGCCGCCGGTACCGGTTGCTGTCACGCCGAGCACGGTCACCGTCCCGCTCGTCTCGCGATTCACGAACTGATTGAGAAGCTGATTGATACTCGAACTGGTGCCAGTCAGCGTACTCGAATTGAGCAGCGATGAGAGATTGGTCGAATTCAGACTGCTGAGGAGGCTGGAGAAATCGCTCGCGCTCGTTGCGGAGTATCCGCTGAGACTACTGAGTCCGCCGCCGCCGGCCGTCGAACACGTGTTTGTAATCCCGTCAGTACCATTGACTGAGAGGAAAAAGACAGTCGATGTGGCAGCTTTCACCTCTTGTGAGCCAAAGAGTGGGACTGAAGACCCATCGTTAAAACAGTTGGCAGGGAATGGCGTACCTTTCCCGACGGGAATCACAGTAAGCGGATTGAGATTGGTGATGCAAAAATAGTCGCGCTCGAGAATGGTGCCCGGCTTCACGATTGGCAGTATGGGTGGATTGATGACGGCCTTTGTCGCGCCATTGGACGTCCACGTGACAAGATGCGTAACGCCTTCCTCGGCTTTCGTCACGAGGATATCAATAGGCGACCCCGCCTCCCGCTCGCACGAAGTAGTGCTGCACGACGCTGCGCGTTTGTAGGCTTTTGCGGTCGAGGTCCCGACCGACGAATACGTGTGTGTCGCGACACGGAAATCGGCGTTACTCGGATCAATGATTGCATCACCGCGTCCTCCGCCGCCACCGAAATCGATGATGATGCGCTCCCCTGTGCTCGCGCTCGCGCGGAACGTGACTGTAAGTGGCGCGCCGCCGGTAACGGGTGCTGCCGAAAATGCGGTCGTGCCACCAGTGCCGCCGGTGTTGCCGCTTCTCGGCGGAAGTATCTGCGAATAGATAGTGCACGAGGCGGATGTACCGGGATTCTGGTATGAATTCTGATTTTGGTTCTGATTCTGCTGCATGAGCTGCTGCAGAATGCCCGACATGAGCTGACCGACGATGCCGCCGAGCGCACCGCCGAGGCCCATCGTCTGCCCGCCAAGTCCGACATAGGACATGCCCTTGCACGTCTTTGTGGCAACACAGATGCCGATTACTGGGCCGCGGGGATCAACGCACGGACCTTTATTTTTATTGTTCGGATCAGGCCTGTCGCACCCGTTCTTACCATAATTTGTTCCGTAAGGGCACCCCGGTATCACATACGGTGTGCATGCGATATCGGCGACATCGGGAGACGCCCAATTCAGCCCTTGGGCGATGCCTGACGGCATGCCGGCTCCTATCGCCGCCTGCATCGCCGCTTGCCCGAGTTGCATGCCGGCTCCGAACGCCGCTCCCTGCAACACGGTCTGACCGAGATTTTGTTGCGCGTGTGCGCGCACCGGAAAAAGGAGCGCGAGAAGCATACATACGGCGAGCGCAATCGAGAGGCCTCGAATATCCGGTGATATCCGCGCGTGCATGCTGCAATACTATCACGCTCGCACGTGCACAATGACGCGGCGAGAGAGCAAGTGGATACGTTTTTCAGGTGAGCGAGAGCGCGAAGAGCTCGAGCGCGTGCTCAAGGTCAAAACCTCTCCGGCGCGCTTCATGAGGAAGTTCTGCGAGCTCGGCGACGAGGCGACGTGCCCGCGCGTCGGTGGGCTTCCGCAGCAATTGCTGCTTCGCAGCCCAAAAAAGGACACCGTGGATTGCTTCGGGCGCATTGCCGAGAGTGAGTTCGTGCTGGTATCCGACCCACAGCTCCTTTTTCTTCCCCGCCTGCAAAGCGTTGGCAAGCGCAAAGACGGTTGTCTCTTTCTTTTCTTTTGCGGCGTCGGCGCGCACTGTCGACTCGGCGTACTTTTCAAGCCGCTTGCGCATGTCGGCATTGAGTACGATTTCCACAAGGTGGTATTCATCCGCGTCTTTGCGCAGGTGCGGGAGGCGTTCAAGTACCCGTCTCTGCATGTCCTCGTTCGCGAGCACCCCTTCGAGCACAACTGCCCGCGGGCCTGAAAACATTCCCGCACCGGAGAGCGCTGCTTCGAGATCGTTGACAGTATGCGCGTCCGTAATGCGCACGACATCGCGCTTCTCGCGCGCAAGAGCGCTCGAGAGTGCCGAACGTACCTTCTTCGAATCGGTGCCGATGTAGAGGTACAACATAGCTATCGCGCGATTCTTTCGACTGCCCCCCAATTGGGCCCTATGGCGATTTCCGCAATGATGGGTACGCCGCTGAGCAATTTCGTCTCCACGATACCCTCCATCACGTCGCGGAGTCGTCGCGCGATGGACTCCGCTTTGTCGGATGCTATCTCGTATACGAGCTCATCGTGTACCTGCAGGAGCAGCCGCACCTCGCTACGCCATCCTTCTTTTTCAATGAGCGTGTCGGCTTCGAACATCGCGCGCTTGATGATATCTGCTTGTGTACCTTGAATCGGAGCGTTGATTGCCATCCGCTCAGCCTGTGCACGCAAATTCGGCAAGGCGGACTTGAACGCGGGGAAGTATCGTCGACGACCATAGAGCGTCTCCGTGTAACCGAGGCGCGCTGCATCTGCTTTGGTCTTTTCGATAAAGTGTGCGAGGCCGGAAAAATTCTTGAAGTACTCCGAGAGGAAGAGCGCGGCTTCATCCCGACCAACATCGGGACCCAAGTTGGCGCGGAGCGCATTCACGCCCATACCATAGAGAATGCCGAAATTGATAACCTTGGCGCGGCGGCGCATTTCATAGTCGACGTGCTCGGGCGGTACGGCAAAAACCTGCGACGCGACCGCGGTGTGCACGTCGCCACCTTCGCGAAAAAT
Organism: Minisyncoccota bacterium; assembly: GCA_036516595.1. Taxonomy (GTDB): domain Bacteria; phylum Patescibacteriota; class Minisyncoccia; order Phycocordibacterales; family UBA2100; genus UBA10103. The sequence goes on from DATECE010000067.1 coordinate 2,958, forward strand.
AGAAATGAGTTTCTTATCACCCGAAAGTCCCGCGGCGACGCGGAGCTCAATCTGTGAATAGTCGATGGCCACGAGCGTGCATCCTTTGTCCGCAGTGAAGGCGCCCCTGATACGCCGCCCATTCTCGCTCTTTATCGGTATGTTCTGCAGATTCGGATCGCGACATGACATGCGACCGGTCGTCGTGCCTGACTGCTCGAACTTGGTGTGCAGCCTGCCGTCCTCGCCTATGAGTTTGGGCATTTTTTCAATATACGTGCCGAGCAATTTCTGTAGTTCGCGGTACGCGAGCACATCGGCAATGACGGGGTGGAGTCCCATCATTTTCGCGAGCTCTTCTTCGCGCGTGGTGCGAGCGCCGGTTGCCGTCTTTTTCTGCCGTGGCAGCGATATCTTGAGCTCATCGTAGAGCACAACCTCCAACTGCTTCGGCGAATTGATGTTGAACTCATGGCCGGCATGTTTGTAGATGCGGCCAGCGACTGCCTGCAGTTCCGCTCCATATTCTTTCGAAAGTTTCCCGAGATAGTTTGTGTCGAGCCGGATGCCAGTCGCATTCATGCGCTGCACAACGGGAATGAGCGGGCGTTCTATCTCCTCATAGACACCGATGAGTCGTCCTGTCGCGCGGAGTTCTTCAAATATGCGCTCGCGCGCGCGACCGAAATCCTGTGTATTGCCAAAGTGCAGTATGTCGGCGAGCGTCGGCGTCGTCATATCGGATCTGAGGAGCCAGAGTGCGACGGACGTTTCTTCGAGCGATTTTTGGTCTACCGCAATCCCCGCGATTTCCGCGCCGCCTGCGTCCGCTGCCTGCGCAGGGAACCCGAGTCGCGCGCGCAGCGAGCGGAATTCGAGTTCGTCGAGCAGGTGCGCGATAGAGCCGTCATGTTCCTTGAGATGCCAATGCGTTTTGGGGAGAGCAAAGGCAAGCGGGGCATTCTGTTCGATTTCCGCAAGCTCACGTGAAAACGCCGCTTCCGCCTTCTGTTCGAGAAGAAGTTGGACGATACGGGGCTTCACGCCTTTTTTCTCGACAATTTTCGGGTCCTTTGCAAGCGCGTCGTAGAGAGAACGGATGGTGCCGAAGTGTTTGATAAGCTCGGTCGCGGTCTTCTCGCCGATACCGCGCACGCCGGGGATGTTGTCCGACGGGTCGCCGCGAAGCGCTTTGTAGTCGACGATGTGCTCCGGTCCAAATCCGAAACGGTCATGCACCGCCTGTTCATCGTATATCACCGTGTCGGTAAGACCTTTTCGGAGCGTGAAGACA
>DATECE010000068.1:0-3604 GCA_036516595.1 Minisyncoccota bacterium
GTTAGAAAATACTGCACTGATACTGTCATACGACACGTATACAAGTGCGATGATAAGGGCGATTATGATAAGTGCTCCTCCAAAAACTACGCTTTTATTCATGAGGGCACACTACCATTCGCTCCATGAGGTATTCATGAGAGCCGGCGACGAGGGTGTTTGCTACGCTCCTTTTCGTTGCGCGAGCAGCTTCGCTGCAAATCCGAAGATAAACGCCCAGATGACGACCGAGGCGGTGAGCGCGACGACGAGCTGCCACGAATCCCACATACCAAAGGGCGTACCGGTCAGGTACACAAGTGCGACAACGGGGAACGCGAGGACGTTACCCACGACAGAAGACACTTGCAGCCCGAAAAATATGCCGGCAAAGGGAGCGATGATGCCCCACACGCCACCCACGAAAAGTGCGATTTTGCTCATGCCCTCATCATCGCCGTTGTGCAAAGAATTGCATACACGTGACTGTGGACAGCGCTCTTCAGAGGGGCGATTATACATAAACCATGTATCGTGCGCTTATTATTGTTGGTGTTGCCGCGCTTATCGTCGCTGGAAACGCTTACTACGCTTATTACAACCTGCCACGCGACACGTCAGAGTCATCTATGAACAACTCACCCGTACAAATTACACCTATCGAACACGCTACAACGGTTTTTAGCTGGAGTGGCGCGACGCTGTATCTCGATCCGACCGGTGGCGCGGAAGTTTTCGCGGGCCAGTCGAGCCCTACAATCGTGCTTATCACCGACATACACGGTGATCACTTCTCCGCCGATACTGTAGAGGCAGTGCTCGGCAATGCCGCGCTCATCGTCCCAGAGGCGGTTCGTGACGAATTGCCCGAATCGCTTGTAGCAAAGGCGAGCGTCCTTAGCAACGGCGACAACATTGAGGTGCAGGGATTCTCCATCGAGGCAGTGCCAATGTACAACCTGCCTGATGCGGAAAACAGCAATTTCCACATCAAGGGCCGCGGCAATGGCTACCTCATCGAACGCGACGGCTTCAGGCTTTACATCGCGGGCGACACTGCCGGTACGCCCGAGATGCGCGCGATGCATGATATAGATATCGCGCTCGTCCCAATGAACCTTCCGTACACGATGGGAGTCGATGAGGCAGCGGATGCCGTACTCGCTTTCAAACCGAAGGTCGTTATCCCCTATCACTATAGAGGTACGGGCGGGCTTGGCGATGTTTCTCGATTCAAGCAACTCGTGGATGCGGGGGGTGCCGACATCACGGTATTACTCCTCGAGTGGTACCCGAATCAATAAGTTACAGCGTTCGCGCCTGCGCGATATCAAACGTGCCGATTCGTGTCCGCCGCAAATTGCCAAGTGTCGCGGGCAGTTTGAGTCGCCTCCCAAATTCCTCCGCAAGTGAGCGGATGTACGTGCCGCTCCCCACCTCCCAGCTGACGAACACGTGGACCCTTTCTCCGTGCGGCTCGATGGCGCGGAGGTGCGCAGCATAAATCTCCATGCGCTTTATCGGTATCGGTACTTCCACTCCACGCCTTGTGTGCTCGTAAAGCGGCTTGCCGCCGACCTTCACGGCAGAGTGGCGGGGTACCGAAAGCTCGAGCACGCCCGTCATATCGTGGAGTACGCGCCGCACCGCCTCTTCCTCAAGTATGCAGACTGGTACCTCTTCCACGACGACACCTTCCGCATCGCCTGTTTCGGTACGTTCACCGACCACGATTTCGGATTCATACGTTTTCGGGAGTTTGATGAGCGCTGCTAGATCTTTGGTTCCATCGCCAACGCCAATAAGCATTAGTCCGCTCGCGAGCGGGTCGAGCGTTCCCGCATGTCCTAGTTTTTTGACACGTAGTTCGCGCCGAAGGCGCCGTATGACGTCGAACGACGTAATACCCTTTGGCTTGTCGACGAGCATTATGCGCCCGTGCATGTCCTGCATCAAAGCAGATTATCAGAAGGCGGTGAATCATGTATGGTTCACCACAAACGACTCACGCATGCATACCGAGACGTCTCATGCCGCCGCCTCTCGATGTATACTAGCTGGGTGCGTGGTCCCCTTTTCAAAAAAATCGCCGGCAGCGTCCTCATCGTCCTCGGGTTACTCGCGCTCGTGACGCCGTTCACCCCCGGCTCGTGGCTCATTTTTATTGGGCTTGAGTTCTTCGGCATACGGCTCGTCGCATGGGATCGCGTGAAGCGCTGGTGGCAGGGGCGAAAGGATGATCCTCCGATACAATGAGAAACGACCGGCCCTATGGCCGGTCGTTCTCGATGTGCTGGACTCACTGCTGTGAGTGCGCGCAATACTTATGACTTGATGTGTGCCGAGACGAGCTTCGTCATCTCAAACATCGTGACCTCACCCTTACCGTCAAAGAGCGGCCTCAGCTTATCGTCGGCGAGGATGTTCCGCTTGTTCTGAGGGTTCTGGAGATTGTGCTTTTTGATGTACTCCCAAAGTTTCTTGACCACTTGTGAGCGTGCCATCGGGCCCTTGCCGACCACGGCCTCCAAGGCTGCGTCCAGTTCGAGCGGCTTCGTTAATGCAGGATTGACCATAGATAAAAAGTGTAGCGCTTTATAATAGTTGATTTCGACAGGCGCAGTATATACTACCTGCCTTCTCTTGTCCGCAAGGGTCGCTCTACCCTGTTTATAGCGACTCCCACGTCGGTGACTCTGTACCTATCGGCTAGTCTAGACGAAACTGATGGTGATAGGCGCGAGCGCAATCGTCGCGAAGAGCGCGAGCGCCGTAAACAAGCTCATTGCCTCTGACCCGAGCGTCCTCATGGCAGCAGCATACGCGAACTCTCTGAACAGGAGATGAAGCCTCCGAGACCCGTTTGACGCTTCCGAAGCTATGCAGTACGGTGCGGCACAGAATCAAGATCTTCACGGAGGGCGACTATGTCAACACCATCCCCGCGTCTCAGCGCGAGAAGTGCCGTTACGCACATGTTCGCGGAAGTGGGCGTGCGCCTCGGCGAGACTGAAGAGGCCGATATCATCATGACGGACGCCGCGTACCCACGCTTCCTTGAAGGTGGATTGGGCATCGGTGAAAGCTATCAAGCCGGCTTATGGAGGGAAGGCCGCATGTCTATCAGGGATTTCTCAGTCGCGCGCATCAAGGGGCGCATGCTCGATATGCCGCACAATCCCGACGCGTCCGAGCAGTCCATCGAAAACTCGCCGACGGTGGCGCGGTTGCACTATGACGCCGGCAACGAATACTACGCTCGCATCCTCGACCCGATGTACATGCAGTATTCTTGCGCGGATTACAGTGCCGGCGCGACGAGCATCGACGAGGCTCAGGTACAGAAACTCTATCGCACCGGCTCCAGCCAGAGTCTGCACGAGGGAGATTCCGTGCTCGATATCGGAAGCGGTTTTGGAGGTCTTCTGCGTTTTTACAACGAACGCTGGAAAACACGAGGAACCGGCATTACGCTCTCGGCGAAACAACTTGAGTTCGCCAAGAGGCTCAACAGCGGTCGGCCGAACGAGTTCCTCCTGCAGGACTATCGGCTGCTTGATGGACAGTTTGACAGGCTGGTGAGCGTCGGCATGTTTGAACACGTCGGTTCATCACACCGACGCAC
>DATECE010000069.1:0-4568 GCA_036516595.1 Minisyncoccota bacterium
GACCTTGTTGAATACGATATGCGTGACACCGTTGAGGCGCACGGCGCGTTCGAGCGTCTGCATGTTCATCCAGTTGCACTGCCGGCGGCGGCCGGTCGTCGAGCCGAATTCTTCGCCGATATCTCCAATCTTATTGAACACCTCACCCGCAGGTTGGAATTTCTTGCTGCCGACATAGGTTTCGTATATTTTTGCGACACCCCAGACGTCGCGCACCGCAGTTGCGGGGAGTCCGTTGAGGAGGGCGCCCGCTGTCGTGCAGTGCGACGAAGTGACAAATGGATAATCACCCCAATCGATGTCGAGGCCAAAACCCTGCGCACCCTCCGCGAGGATACGGATATTTTTGCCGGAATACCATTCGGCGTACAAATCGATGAGATAGGGCTTCAATCGTTTGACATGTTTGGCACGTACGCCTGTACGCCCGTATTTGTCGCGGTACGCGGGGCCGTTGCCGCGACCAGTCGTACCAATCTTTCCGCCCTTCTTTTTATCTTCGGATTTGTGTGCATCCGTAATGACGTGCGTGTTCTCCGCGACAAAAATCTTTCCACGCGTAGCGACGCCTCCCCGTTCAAGCATCTTAAGCTCTCTGAAAAATTGATCGGGATCGAGCACGCAACCACTGCCGATGACAGAGGGGACGCCGAAAAAGACCCCTGCCGGAATGTGATGGGTGACAAACTTCTTACCTTTATGGAAAATTGTGTGGCCTGCGTTGCAGCCCCCGTTGTACCGGAGGACGTGCGTATAGGAGTGCGTACGGGAGAGATAGTGAGCGACTTTTCCTTTGCCGCAATCTCCATATTGGAGATCCACTATCACATCAACCGTAACTGCCATGGCTGCCTCATGATATCAAGCGGCAGCCGTCGCAGCAAATATGCCGCTTAGGCGAAGAATCGGAGCACCGTGAGTGCGATTTGAAGCAGATTATTCATATTATTAGAAGGGGTTCCGCGGACCGTTACGTATCTCAAAGTGCAGGTGTGCCCCTGTCGACTTGCCGGTCGAGCCTACGTAACCGATGACTTGTCCTTGGACCACCGCCTGCCCGACCGAGACGATAACTTTCGATTGGTGCGCGTAGAGGGTCTGTGAGCCGTCCGCGTGCTGGATGACGACATAGCTTCCGTAGCCACCATTGTAACCGCTGCCGCGCGCGACGATGACTTCTCCCGCGGCCGACGCCATGATGGACGTGCCCGAAGAAGCTGCGAGGTCGACACCATTGTATCCGTGAATGCCCTGCGTGCGCTTGTAACTCGAGAGCGGTGACATGAAGGAGCCGATGGTCGCGCCACTTCGTACCGAGACCGAAGCTTTCGCGGCCGTGCCGCTCGTCTTCGGCTTTGGCGCGGGCGCGGCGATTTCGCCGTCGGGAATGATGAGTTCGGTACCCACCGAAAGCGCGCTCTCGTCGATGCCATTGAAGCTCGCGATTTCGGAACCGTCGCCACTGAAACGCTTCGCGATGGAGGAGAGCGTATCGCCCTTCTTTACCGTGTACTTAACGCCGGTCACCGGAAGGATGGTGAGCGTCTGGCCCGCCCGCAAGATGGCGCCGCGGGGCAAGTCGTTGGCCCACAAAATTGTATTTGGCGAGACATCAAAGAGTGTAGCGATGGATGAGAGGCTGTCGCCCTCGCGCACGACGTAAACACTGATGGTCGAATTTTTCGGCTTTGAGATGTCGGCTATCGTTCCCGACGGACCCTCCTCGGGCATGAGCGCCGAGCCATCGACTATAACTATGTCGCCGCCCCCTTTGTCGGGGGCGGGATCGATGTTCATGGCTGCTTCGAGGAGCGGCATCGTCTGGACGTTGCCCGCTGCGGCTTTGGTGTTGCCCATCTCGGCATAGGCGATGTTGCCTCTGATGGAGGCGAGGAGAACGGAGAGGACCGATGCGCGAGCGACGGCAGGGACGAGAGTCCCGACCATGAGAATGAGGGATATGCAGCAAACTGCCGCTCCCGCGATATTTGAATGACTGTATTTCGTCTCTGACGGGTGCGAATGACCCGTCGGAGATTCCTGTTCAATACTTGAAATAAGCCTTGTTGCACGGCTTTTCGTTTTCGCTCATTCGGCAGTCCGAGAGTGTACTCTTGGGTTGCCCTCATTTCGCTCAACAATAAGCCGATTTTAGCGGTCAGCGCACACGGGGAAGGTCGGAAAAATGGCTCAAATCCTCATTAGCAAGGAAAATTGCCGGTCGGAATCACTCAGTCGATGCTGCCGTCCCATTCACGGTACCGAAACGCTCATTCATAGTCAATTCATATAAGACGAGGCAGGGGGATAACTGCGCTGTCAACCTCCTCGTAAGGTCCCAAAAGTCCCGAATCAAGGCTTAAAACGGGACTTTTTCCCGACCTATTGCCATAGACCTCATGCTATAGTCCAGCGGTGAGACATCTGCAGAATCTCAATGAACGGCAGCGCGAAGCGGCCGCCCACCTCGAGGGGCCCCTCCTCATCATTGCCGGCGCTGGCGCGGGCAAAACGAAGACCATCACTCACCGTATCGCCCATCTGATAGAGCTCGGTACCCCCGCGCGCTCTATCCTTGCGGTCACTTTTACCAATAAAGCTGCTGGCGAGATGCGGGAGCGCATCCGCGAACTACTTACACCGTCTGACCCGAATCGGGAAGAGCATGCCCGAGACCTGCCGGTCGGCAGGCAGGGCGCCGGAATGCCGCTCGTCGCGACCTTCCACAGTCTCGGCGTCCGAGTCCTACGCGAGTTCCACGAAGACGCTGGTCTCTCGCGCAATTTCACCATTTGGGACCGCGACGACAGCGTGCGCGCAGTAAAGCAGTCGCTCGACGGCCTCGGCATTGCGCAGTGGCCGCCACGCGCCATCCTCTCCACGATATCGCGGAAAAAAGGCGATGGCGTCACCGTGCGCGAATTCGCCGAGAGCGCCAAAAATTTCCGCGAGCGCTCGGTCGCGAGTGTCTGGGAACGGTATGAAAAGGCGCTCAGCGATGAAGGTGCACTCGATTTCGATGATCTCCTCGCGCGCACGCTCATACTCCTCAGGAGTTCGGAGCGCGTACGCGGCATTTTGCAAAATCGTTGGACGCACGTCACCATCGACGAATATCAAGATACCAACCGCGCGCAATATGAAATCGCGCGGCTACTCGCGGGAGAGCGCAAAAATATCTGCGTCGTGGGCGACATCGATCAGAACATATACAGCTGGCGTGGCGCCGATATCGAACATCTACTCAGTTTTGAAGAATCCTTCGCCGGCGCGAAGGTCGTGACACTTGAACAGAATTACCGTTCGACGCGCACCATTCTCGCAGCAGCAAACGCGGTCATCGAGAAGAACACCCGTCGTCGTCCGAAAAATCTGTATACCGACAATCCGACCGGCGAACCGATTGAGATATACGGCGCGCAGAATGAGCTCGACGAAGCATGGTTCGTCGCGCAAAAAGCTGCAGCACTCATCGAAAGCGGCGTACGGGCGGGGGATATTGCGGTGCTGTATCGGGAAAATTTCCAATCCCGTGCGCTCGAAGAGGCGATGCTCGCACTCTCCGTCCCATACCGCGTCATCGGCGTACGATTCTTTGAACGCAAAGAGGTCAAAGACACACTTTCGTACCTCCGCGCCGCTCTCAACACGAAGAGCAAAGTGGATCTCTCACGCATCGCCGGAGTACCCGCCCGTGGCATCGGCAAAGTTACGCTCGAGCGAATGCTCGCGGGGGACGATAGCGCCCTCTCGCCGAGCGCGCGGGCAAAAGTCGGCGCGTTCCGAGAGTGTCTGTCCAAAATCAGCCACGCGGTCGGCGTACTTCCGGCCTCGGAGGCGATACGTTTCGCCTCTGAAGTATCCGGCATGGAGGCCATGTACAAGGAGACCGAAGAAGGCAGGGAGCGGCTCGAGAACATCCACGAGCTCGTGAATCTCGCGGTCCGCTACGACCATGAAGAGCCGCCCCTCGGTATCGAGAAGCTTCTCGAAGAAGCGGCTTTGCAATCTGATCAGGACGAGCTCGACGAAAAAATCGATGCGGTCGCTCTCATGACGGTGCACGCATCCAAAGGTCTCGAGTTCGATGTCGTGTTTGTGACCGGCCTTGAACAAGGGCTCTTTCCGTGGGTGCGCGACGAGGATAGCGAACGGGACAGCGAAGAGGAGCGCCGGCTTTTTTATGTGGCGCTCACGCGGGCGCGTCGTACCCTCATACTCACGCACGCACGCGAGCGTATGAAGTACGGTTCACGCGAGTATACTGTGCCCTCCGAATTTCTTGAGGATATCGACCCGCGTCTCACGCGCGCCGTCGCGCGCAAACGTTCCCTCATCGGCGACGATGAGGAGACGATACGCTACTGATATGCGAAAGGGAGCGCGACTCGGACAACATTTTCTCATCAACTCATGGGCGGCGAGCGCGCTCGCTCTTGCCGCACCGCTACAACGGGGTGAAACAATCCTCGAGATTGGCCCCGGCAAGGGCATCCTCACGAGAGAACTCCTGAAGCTCGGCTCTGTCATCGCGATAGAGAAAGACACTGCGCTCGTGCACACACTCC
>DATECE010000070.1:0-12556 GCA_036516595.1 Minisyncoccota bacterium
TTCCGCGTCGAAGGACTCGCAGGAAGCGCAGTGCTATCGCTTGCGATTGCGTTTTCGATAGCGACCGGCGTCGGAGCACTCGCACTCGTCATGCACTTTGAGACGGTCTTCGCTGGGTACTTCTCACTCATTTGGCGGGGCATCGGGGAGAGCATCCTCGCGGGCGTTGTCGCGGGATTCTCTGCGTACGTGTTCCTTGAGCTCGTCAGCTCGTTCCATGTGCCATCGACCACGCTCTCGCTCTTTGTGCAGGGGGCACTCGCCGGCATCTTCGCGATAGCGATGGCCACTGCGGCGTATATCGTGCTCGGAAACCGAGAATATGCCGAGACGTACACGTCTATCGCGGCACGACTTTGGAGAAAAAAGACGGACGAGATTACCGTCGTCGCCTCTGCCGAACAATAAGGGGCGCTTCGGACGGCGGGCGTATTTTGCGAACTCCTTGGCAGACGCATGTTTCTACCCGCGCCACCACTGCAACTAACTTTAGTCACAGGAGCGCGATGTTCGCAAAATACGCCCGCCGCCCTCGCTAAGGATTGATGCCGCGCACATGAGTAGCTAATACCGTTTAGGCGAGTGGGTTTCGCGTCTGAAAAGCCCCTCGCAGCAGCGACGGCGGCGAGAGGAGCAGATCCGCCAGCAGGCGGATACGCGTGTTTTTCAGACGCGAGGTCCCGAGCCCCCTATGCTAGGATGAGCCCTCATGTCGGCTCACATACGGAACTTCAGTATCATCGCACATATTGTCGCCGCGCACCGCGGCTCCCTGAGACCCCTCGGTTCTCAGCGGGCTGCGCCCTGCTCTCCGACACGGGAAAACCACTGTTTTCCCGACCCCTTTCGCAATGTGAGCGATGAATATTAATATGGCGCAAAACATTCGAAACTTCTCTATCATCGCTCACATTGACCATGGCAAGTCGACGCTCGCCGACCGCATGCTCGAAATCACCGGCACGATAGAGCCGCGACGCATGCAGGAACAAGTGCTCGATCGCATGGACCTTGAGCGGGAGCGCGGCATTACGATAAAAATGCAGCCGGTCCGCATGCGCTGGACATATGGCAAAGAGGAGTACGTACTCAACCTCATCGATACGCCGGGACACGTGGACTTCGCGTACGAGGTCTCGCGGGCCCTCACCGCTGTCGAAGGCGTGATTCTTCTCGTCGATTCAACGCAAGGTGTCGAGGCGCAGACGCTCTCTGTACTCTCGACTGCCAAGGAACTCGGCCGCCCCATCATCCCTGTTGTCTCCAAAATCGACGCGCCTCATGCCCGCGTATCCGATATCAAGAGTGAGCTCGCGCTGCTTCTTGGCTGTGATGAGAGCGAGGTTCTCGGCGCATCGGGAAAAACAGGAGCAGGGGTCGAGGCGCTCCTGAATGCTGTCATCGAACGCGTACCCGCACCGAGCTCGAGCGGAAAGAGCGCGCAGGCGCTTGTTTTTGATTTCGGATACTCTGACCACAGAGGCGTCATCATCTATGCGCGTGTTTTTGGAGGCTCTATCCGGAAAGGTGATGCACTCTCGCTTTGCGCCGCGGGCGCTGACTTCATCGCGCAGGAGGTGGGCGTGCTCATGCCCGAAGAATCGGCGCGCGAGAGTCTGGAAGAAGGGGAGATAGGGTACATCGTGACCGGCATCAAGCGTCCGGGCATTGCGACTGTCGGCGACACAGTGACTGCGCTGAAGGACCCAGCCCCTGCGCTCGAAGGCTATCGCAATCCGACGCCGGTCATCTGGGCATCGGTCTATCCGGAAAGTCAGGATGACCTCGCGCTCCTGCGCCAATCACTTGAGCGCCTGCGCCTTTCGGACTCGTCGCTCTCATATGAAGAGGAATCTTCCGGCATTATGGGCAAGGGATTCCGCTGCGGATTTCTGGGAATGCTCCATCTAGAGATTGTCATCGAGCGCTTGAGGCGCGAATTTACACTCGACCTTGTCGTCACCATGCCGACGACTGTCTACGAGGTGACCCACATGGACGGTTCTGTGGAAGACGTCTACTCTCCGGCGCGCTTTCCCGAGGAAGGCCACACGAAGAAGGTGCGGGAGGTGTGGACACGGGTAAAGGTCATCGCACCGCCCGCGCATATGGGTGGCATCGCACAGCTCCTCTATGAGCACGAGGCGCTGGTAGGGGACACCGCGACGCTCCCCGACGGCAAAACCGAGACGACCGCAGAGATGCCACTCCGAGAACTGATGCGTGGTTTTTTTGACAAACTCAAGAGTATTTCGAGCGGCTTTGCTTCGCTGTCGTACGAAATACTCGGATTGCGCGAAGCCGATGTGGTGCGGCTCGACATACTCGTCGCCGAAGAACCGGTACCGGCTTTTGCGCGCATCGTGAGTCGCCGCCGCATCCAGATAGAGGCCGAATCGATGGTGGAAAAACTGGAGAATCTCCTGCCACGCCAGATGTTTGAGCTAAAGATTCAGGCGAAAGTGGGTTCGCGAATCCTCGCAGCGCGCCGCAAATCAGCGATGAAAAAAGACGTCACGCAGCATATGTATGGGGGCGATATCACGCGTAAGATGAAGCTCCGTGATAAGCAGAAAAAAGGAAAGAAGAAAATGCTCGCCCGCGGGAAAGTGGATATACCCCACGAGGTGTTCCTGAAGGTTGTTCGGGAGAGCTAACCGAGGAAGACATTGACCAATCCAGGCGCGAAGAAGATGATCATGCTCAAGATAATGAGCACGGCGATGACCGCCCACGCGACCTTCAGGATCTTTTTTGTCCGTTTATGAAAGAGAAAACTCATGCGTGATACAGTATACCGCATGCATTCCTCTTGGCAAAAACACGATCCTCTCAAGCTCTTTTTCCGCCGCCTCACTATCGTTGCCCTGCTTGCGCTGCTCATTTTCGCGCTCTCGGCACTCTCTAATGTATACGGGAAAGAAAAGGAGTCACTGGAGCTTCGCCTGCAAGCCGAACGTGAATACACAGAGCTTGCTTCGCAGGAAACGCACCTCTCCGACGCCATCGCGAAGTTGCAGACGGCACGTGGCAAGGAGGAGGCGCTCCGTGAACAGTACGAAGTCGGGCGTGAGGGGGAACATCTCGTCGTCATCGTCGAGCCCAAGAGCGCCGCGCCTGTCCACGCATCGACCACGTGGGAGAGGTGGGTGGGGAGGTACCTACCATTTTGGCAGTAGACTCGACGACCGCGTGCTCTTTGCGGTCGCTGTCTGCGGCTGCTGCCGCAGCGCTCGGTCTCGGCCCCGTCGGGTCTGCGAAGACCGCAAAGAGCACGTAGTCGCGCTCGCTTAGGATTGTTTGTTTTGATACATTTCGCAGCACAGGCAGAAGCGGGCGTAGTTCAGTGGCAGAATGAATGCTTCCCAAGCATTAGATGCGGGTTCGATTCCCGCCGCCCGCAATGAACAAAGTGAATGGAGGGAAGTCATGCGTTGCGTGACGCGGCGGGAATCGAACGCCGGAGCGATGTGAGGCCAACGGGCCGAACCGCGAGGCGGTGCCCAGCCCGAGCCGAGTGTCGACGAGGCGAGAGGCGCGGGAGATTCCCGCCGCCCGCACCAAGTAGGAAATTGCATGTCGGAAGCATTCGCCTCGTTTCGTGCACATCATTTTCATCTCGGGAAAAGGGAATTTTTGGGCATCCAAATTCAATTTTCATTCTGATTTTTGTCGTTGATTTTTTGAAGTCATTTGTGCTAGAGTCGAACAAGACTCAACTAGGGAGCGCAGCGTAAGCTGCGTATGTCAAATGCAACCGATGCAGTTCGTTGATAAATATTGGCGCTTGACCGTCGCAGTCGCCATGGTTTTGGCGCTTGTTGCCGCTCGGACGCTCATTCCGGCCGAAAGTCAGATTGTCGCCCTCCGATTCATGCTTGGAGTCGTCGCGTTCTTGGCGCTACTGCTCCCATGGTTCGAGATGGCCTTTACGCCTGAGAACTGGAATATCAGATATTCAGCCATGTGGGCGGTCTGCGCCGTCGCATGTGCGGTCATCGCGGCACAGATGTTCGTCTGGGCTGGTTGGCAGAACACGATTGGCGCAATCGTCATGCTCGCTATCGCGATACTTTGGACGATGCGCGCTGCGGTGAACGGATACAAGGCCATGCCGCCAATCTCGGACAATCTGCAAGATGCCCGCGCTGCTTCGCGGTTTTTCTGGGAGCTCATCCTTCCGGCGACCGCGTTCCTCAGCACATTCATGGTGCTGGAAGGATTGCTAATTATCGAGATCTTGGCGGCGTCGCTGCTGCTAGTCATGGCTGTCGTGCAGGCAACGACTCGCTCCAAGGTCGAGCAATGCATCTGTCCCAAGACCACGTAAACTGCAATTCGTTCCGCACACGCAAGGAGGGCCCCGTGCTCACTTCTGTGCGGGACTCTTCATTTTTAGAATTCAAAAAAGCATTTGTATTTGCTTTGCGAATTCTCAAATTATTCCGCCAAAGGCTCATTTGAAATTCTCCTCAGCAATATTACGCTTCGCGTTAGCTATCGGGTATGTAGAAGTGCGACTGGTTGGCACAAATTAAAGCTTTCTGCACAGGAATTTATAAGTATTTCTCGCCGTACACGCGCATTGCGTCGAGGACGGGGCCAAGAGCGCGGCCCTTGGAAGTGACTCGATAGTCGACGCGGTTGCCGAGCCGGTAGTTGGCGTGGCGAGAGACAAAGCCTGCCTTCTCAAGTTTTTTGAGTTTGTTGCAGATGGTCCGCGAGCTTACGCCCTGAAAGGCCAGTTCGAAGTCGGTAAACCGGCGGGGCTTCACGAGAAGGTCGCGCAGTATGAGTATGCTTACACTGTCTCCGAGAGAGTCGGCGACGCGGGCCACGGGGCAATCGCGGCAGAGGAGCCTGCGCTGGCGTTTCGTTCGCAACATATGAATACCATACATCGCGCGCGCCAAGTTATCAACTTTACAAAGTAAAGTAGAGGACTAGAATGGGGCAATGGATGGTACTTTACAAAGTAAAGTTGAGAAGATGTATGGACGATAAACTCAATGTGAAAGTGATACTCGGCTCCACACGCGAAAATCGCTTTAGCGAACTCGTGGGAGCGTGGCTTATGAGAGAGCTTGCAAAGCGCAAGGATATGACGGTCGAGCTGCTCGATTTGCGCGATTTCGACATGCCGCTCTTCGAGGAACCGGTTTCTCCAAGCTCCAAGACAGCGCCGTACACGCAAGAAGCGGTTGTGCGCTGGACGGCAAAAATAGCGGAAGCCGATGCTTTCCTTGTGGTAGCACCTGAATACAACCATGGCTATCCGGCCGTGCTCAAGAATGCACTCGACTACGTGTATCAGGAGTGGAACAGAAAGCCCATCGGATTCGTCTCGTACGGCTCGGCCATGGGCTCGCGCTCCGTCGAACAGCTCCGGCTCATCGCCATCGAGCTTCAGATGGCACCCATCCGCAACGCTATCCACATGCCGTGGTCGACAGTCGAAGCGGGGCGAAAGGACCCCGAGAGTGCCTTCGATGAATACAACGACCGCGTAAAGGGTCTGGCCGACCAGCTCGCATGGTGGGCGCGCCCGCTCAGAAGTGCGCGGAGCAGTTCGTGATATAGTTATCCAAAATTAATCGATATCAATCAGTGTTTATGGCGACTCCAACAGTTACAATTTATTCGACTCCGACGTGCCACTTCTGCCACATGGCAAAGGATTTCTTTACGGCCAATAAGGTAGCCTTTAGTGATTTCAATGTCGCGTCCGACCTCGAGAAGCGAAAAGAAATGATAGAAAAAAGCGGCCAGATGGGTGTGCCCGTCATCTACATCGGCGATGAAATGGTCGTCGGATACGACGAGAACCGCATCAAGCAACTCCTCGGCCTCTAGTGCTCTCGGTAGGAATCTCTCGCAACTCTCGGCCACCAACGTGTGCCCTCGGCAGGAATCGAACCCACATCAACCCCTTAGGACGGGGCTATTCTATCCATTGAACTACGAGGGCTAGTGAGGAACAAAGTCAGCATATCTTATGTGCTGACTTTTTTCGAGCGACGCCCTCGAACGAATGTACGAGGGAGGGCGAGGTCACTCTAGCATCGAAGATGCTAGAATCGAAAAATGATGTGGCAAGATGTCGTCATTGCAGGGGGGGGGAGTTGGATTATGGTGGCGGCACTCGTACCGACACTTCTCGGGAGCGAGAAGCCAGCGCTCTCTTCTTGTATCCTTACGAGCATCATATTGGGCGCCTTCTCGGCTAGCTACGCCACGCTCGGCCTGTGGAACGCATCCCTCGCCGCTCTGGTGCTCACATGTATATGGCTTACCCTCTCATTTCAACAATGGCGTCGGAAGCGTCCTATGAAGATGGTAGAATCCGAGCATGGACGCGGATCAGATGCTACGCGAGACGCATAGACTCGCACAGGAAAACAACAAAATGCTGCGCGCGATGCGACGCAATGCATTTCTCGGCGGCATCGTGCGGCTCGTTGTGTGGGCAGCCCTCATCATTCTTCCTATCTGGTTTTATATGACGTACCTGGCGCCCGTCATGGAAAGCATGATGGAAACGTACCAGCAGATACAAGGGACGAGCGCGCAAGCACAGGCACAATTTGGGCAGTTTAGCGAGATGTGGGAGCAGTTTCAGAACAGATTTTCCCCGCAAGAGTAACTTTGCTATAGTACGCGAACTGCAATCGAGAGTGCAGTATTGCTTGGGTAGCTCAGTTGGTAGAGCATTCCCCTGAAGAGGGAAGGGTCGCCGGTTCGATCCCGGCCCCAAGCACAAAAACGTCGTAAATCAGTCGAGGTAGGGCAGAGTCAAAGCCCTAAGCTAAACGTCATTGCGCCGGAGGTGGGCTCGAGCCATTTCGACGTGTCGAGTTTGACTTCGTGCGTCTTGGCGAGTTCTTTGTATTTGACCGAGCCGTGTTCGAGCGCGTAGTCAAAAATGCGTTTCGTGATCTCGACATCTTTGAGGCAATACGCGCGGACTTTTTCCACTTCGCCGTCGCGCCACCACTTCAGTGACTGTGCGCCCGAGCCGATTTTCTTGACCCCGAGCGTTCCGTCGGCGATAGCGTCGAGCCGCAGCCTGCGGCCGAGGACGTCGTACACCTCTTTCATAAGATCGACGCTTTTTATCTTGGTGAGATTGCCGGAGTAGTACTTGTTGAGGAGAGGTACATCAAAATGATCTGAATTGTAGCCGACGAGCAAGTCCGTACGCTCGAGGATTGGCCAAAGCTCGGGCAATTCGCTCTGTCCGTAACAGCGGTACGAATCAGTTTCGGAGTCATGGACACCGACAACTGCAATATCGAGAAGCGTCACGTCAGTGAAGCCTCCGGTCATCCAATTGGCGGTCTCGATATCAAAAACGACCGTTCGCATAAATATAGTCAGTAGAAAGTAGTTAGTGGTTATTTATGGCTGCGACCATGTCAATGTTTTTTGCCACACTGTTAATTCACGATAGTGCATCTCACTACTATCTATTTTCTACTAACTACTCACTATCCCAATGAGCTAAAGAGGTGTTCGGCGATGCGATCGGCTGGGAGGGTGATTTCCTGACCGGACGCGAGGTTTTTCACCATGTACTTGCCCTCGTTGCGCTCCTTCGAGCCGATAGCGATGATAAAGGGAATGCGCATTTTATCAGCCTGTCGAATTTGATCGCCGATGCGTTTACCAGAGAAATTAACGGAGACCGTCACATCTTCCCGACGAAGATCCTGCGCAAGCCGGAGGGCGTGTGTCATGGCTTCGGGCTCAATGACGCAGAGCATGAGTTCGGTCGCGGGAGCGTACTCGGGGAGTAGGTTGTGGGACTCGAGAAAGTCACGTGCGGTGACGTCGCCCATGCCAAAACCAACGCCGGAAATCGCATCGCCGCCGAAAAGTCCCACGAGATTATCGTAGCGGCCGCCACCGAAGAGTGAGCGTTTGTTGTCTTTGTGGGTATCGTAGACCTCGAAAATCATGCCGGTATAGTAATCGAATCCGCGGGTAATTGTGGTATCGACTATCATGTTGCGCACCCCGAGATGCTCAAGCGTGACGCGAAGCTCCTCGAGGTACGCAGTGGATGTGACCCGCTCGAGATCTTCGATGAGACGCACCGCCTTTTCTTCGTGTGCGATGAGTTCGGTGAGGCGTTTTTCGAAGTCGTCGAGCTTGGAGCGCCGGTCGAGAAGTCGCGTCACGTCGGCTGCATACTCCTTCGCGATACCGACTGAATCGTAAATGGAATCAAGAATGCGTCGGTCCGACACGCGTATCTCGAAATCGTGCGTCTCGGCGCCGAAGGACCGCATGATGTCGTGTGCGACGGCAATAATCTCGGCGTCCGCTTCGACGCCGTCGGCCCCGAGCAAGTCGACGTTGAGCTGCCAGTGTTCGCGCAAGCGTCCTCGCTGCGGGCGCTCGTAGCGGAATAGATTCGGTATGGAATAGAGGCGCGCGGGGAATTGCATCTCCCGCGCTCGTGCGGCGACGAGTCGGGCGACCGTTGGTGTCATCTCGGGGCGGAGCGTGACCTCGCGCCCGCCGCGATCAGTAAACGTGTAGGTTTGTTCGTTCACTATTTCGTCTGATGTTTTTGCGCGGTAGAGTTCTGCCGGCTCGAGTACCGAGGCGCTGTACTCCTCATACCCGTAGAGCTCACAGACGCGCTCCATGTGCTCGAATAGGTAGCGTTGAACGAATTGGTCCTCAGGATAGAAATCGCGCACCCCCTTATACGATTCTGTAGAAAGCTTCGGTTTCGACATGAAGAAAGTATACCTCGTGCACTATGGAAACGGAATGTCATACTATTTCGCACCGATTTCTTCTTCGCATAGCACTTCGAGATAGGAAATACCTGAAGTCCAAAGTGTTGTTACTTAGTGTTTCGTATCGCACGGGGTATACCCCGTGAGATAACCAAAGTCAGACGGTTGATGCGGAAAGAATGGATTTCTTATCGCACGGGGTATACCCCGTGAGATAACCAAAGTCAGACGGTTGATGCGGAAAGAATGGATTTCTTATCTCATGGGGTATACTCGTTTCTCTTATGCATGGTGGACGGTATGCAATCAGGCGCTCACGCCCCGGTATGGGGCGGGGACTTTTTGCACGTGTCGACATCAAGAAGGGAGATTTCGTCGTCGAATATACTGGCAAGCGGATACCGACGCCATACGCTGATACGCTCAGCTCGCGGTACCTCTTTGAGATAGACAAGGAATGGACGGTCGATGGCTCGCCGCGGAGCAACGCGGGGCGCTACATCAATCACTCGTGTAATCCCAATGTCGAGGCCGAGATAGAAAAAGGTGCCGATGGCGAGCGCCACATTCATATCTATGCTGCACGCCGTATACGAGCAGGGGAGGAGCTCGGTATCGACTATGGAGACGAATATTACGATGAATTCATACGGCCGACTGGCTGCAAATGCGGTGCGAAAAAGCACCGGTAGCATCGTGGCGGCCAGCGGCGACCGCATGGTATGCTGGCGCCATGAACAAAAGCGTCACCATATTTTGGCTGATTATCATCGCGCTCGTTATCCTCGGTGTCGGAGCAAGCTTTTTCATAAAGCAGTCGCCCGGCCGACTCGATTCTTTCGCGCAGTGTCTCTTCGACGAGGAAGCCATCTTCTATGGCGCTTTCTGGTGCCCTCACTGCCAAGCCCAAAAGCGTCTGTTCGGCAATTCGGCGCGGCTCTTGCCGTACGTCGAGTGCTCGACTCCAGACGGACAAGGACAACTACAAGTGTGTAAGGATGCGGAGGTCGAAAGCTACCCCACGTGGGAATTCGCCGATGGCACACGCCTCAATGGTGAAATCCCGCTCGAGCAACTTGCTGAAAAGACAGGTTGTCGGTTGCCCGCATAATCATGCCGCTTGAAACACTCAATTATATTGTCGCTCTCGGGACGCTCGCTCTCCAGTTCGCGACGGTCGCACTCCTCGTCGCGTACCTCTTGCGCAAGCAGTACCCGATGTTTGCCGACGTAATACGCCCTATCGGCGCGTGGGGGATACAAATAGCGTTTCTCGCGGCGTTTGCCGCAAGTACGTTTGCGCTCGTACACTCTATGGTCTATGGATTGCCGCCGTGTCCCTTGTGCTGGTGGCAGCGTGCCCTCATGTTCCCGCAGGTCATTCTATTTGCGGTCGCACTCATCCGACGCGAGAGCACAATCGCGATTTATTCGATTGCACTCTCTGCGGTCGGCCTTTGCATCGCCATCTATCATCACGCACTTCAGATGTTCCCGTCGGGCTCACTGCCGTGTCCCACGGAAGGAACCGTGAGTTGCGCCCAGATACTTTTCCTCGAATTCGGTTACATCACGTACCCGCTCATGGCGGGCACGCTCTTTGCGTTCATCATCGTCGTCATGCTCCTTGTGCGAACTCGCGATTAGGGTCGAATAGAAATCCCCTGAGCCGCGCTCTCGCTATTAGACGCGCCCCCTGTCCCGTATCATTGAACGCTCGATATCAGCAATTGTGCCGCCAACCTTTTTGTAAGGGTTCAGTATTCCTTGCGGATCAAAAATGCCCTTAATCTCCGCAAAGAGTGCGCAAATCTTTTCTCCGTACATGATGGGGAGATACGGCGTGCGGATAATGCCGTCATTGTGTTCTCCGGTAATCGAGCCTTTGTATTTTGCGGCGAGCGCGTACACTTTCGGCGCGAGTTCGAGGATTTCCTTGCGCTGTTTTTCGACAGCGAGATTCATGAGTGGGATGATGTGGAAATTCGCGTCGCCGATATGCCCCGCGATGGTGTAGAGGAGATGATGCTCCTGTAGGAGAGCATTGAGCTCCGGAATGAACTCCGGGTAGTTGTCGGGGTGCACGACGATGTCGTCGATGAAGGGTGCCGCGTAGAGGCCGTGAAGGTTTTTGCGGAGAAGTGCAAAACTTTCTCTGCGGATAGTCCAATATTTCGCCGCTTGTGTCTCGCTCCGTGCGAGTTTCGTGCGGACTGCCATCCCGTGCAGCGACGTGCGAGCGTGACGCGCTTTGTCGAGCGCCTCCTCGGCCGTATCTTCTGCAAATTCGGCCATGAGCACGAGCTTCGGAACACCGCCGAAGAGCACCATGAACATCTCCGGAATGAATGCAAATGCGAGCTTGATCATCTGGAGAATCCCGAAATGTCGAAGTATTTGCGGTATGAACCGCACGGCCAATTTGAATGTCTGGTCGTCGTAGGACTCGAACGACTCTGGAGAAGCTTCGAGTACACGGCGTACGATTTCTGGGAGTATTCCAATGTCAGTGAGGAAGACAACCAACATTGCCTTGTGCTTTTTGGGCTTCACGAGTCCCACGATTGCTCGCGTGATAATGCCGAGCGTTCCTTGCGAGCCCGTGAAAAGTTGCGTGAGGTCGAACGTCTGCATCTCTCGATCGATAACATCCCACAGCGCGTAGCCTGCAGAATTTTTTGTGACGGTAGGTCGCGCAGCCTCAATGTCCGCCGCGTGCTCTTCGATAAGAGCGTGCGATTTACGATACACGTCGCCCTCGAATGATTCTTCCTGCATTTTTTCCGACAGCTCTGCAAACGTCAGCTTTTTGAATGTTGCCTTCGAACCATCGGCGAGTATCACATCGAGTTCGCGTACGTATCGCGCCGTCTTACCATAACGCAGCGTGAGCTCCCCACCTGAGTTGTTGGCCACCATACCGCCGAGCGCACAGATCTCGCGTGAGGCAGGGTACGAGGCGATTATTCCCGCGCCTTTTGCAAGTGTTTGCTTCTCAAGATCTCGATAGTAGACCCCCGGCTCAGCGGTCACTGCATCGTTTGAGATGTCGACTACATGGTTCATGTACTTCGTAAAGACGAGTGATATGGAGTCGGTGAGATCGCCGCCCGTCATGTCGGTTCCGGCGCTTCTCGGCGCGATGGAGACTTTCTCCCCGCGGAGAGCAGCGTCGCGCGCATACCGCACGATAGACGCGACGTCGTCCGCACTTTTCGGGAACACGACGACTTCTGGAGTGCGCTCGAAGATACTCGTGTCGCGGCTATACTTCTTGCGCATGTCTGCGTCGTCGGATACGTCGCCCTGTATGATGCGCGCGAGACGCTCGCGGAGAGAACTCATGTATGCAAAGTATACCGCGTTCGCTGAGGCGTATGATGATGCGTCGTGTATAGCGGCAGGTAAAGTACATTTGACATATCGATATGGCACTCTAGAATCAATCCGCATGGCAGGTCGAGTGGATAATCGAGTGCAGTTTTTCCGCAACAAGGCCTCTGTCACGCAGGAAAGACTGGCAGAGCACGTCGGCGTCAGTCGGCAAACCATCATCGCGATAGAGAAGGGGAATTACACGCCGTCAGTACTACTCGCTCTGCGCATCGCGGCATATTTCAAAACGAGCGTGGAAGATGTATTTTCAATAGTATGAGTGACAAGAACAGATTTATTTTTGAGATGGTAAGCGCTGGAGTGCTCCTCCTTTCAGCGGTCCTCCTCGTCAACCCGCTCCAGCTTTGGATGCCCACGATGCTTCATATGATTATGCTGGCCGTCGTTGTGGCAGCGTTTGGCGTACTCGC
>DATECE010000071.1:0-11785 GCA_036516595.1 Minisyncoccota bacterium
GAAAGAACTTGAAGATACGGTTCGTGAATGGGTCAAAGAGGAAGACGATACGCTCGCCTTTTACGGCTACGGAGGGAAACGCGACGTGCCCTTTCCGTCGGGGCTCTGCCTCTCAGTGAACGAGACAATCGTGCATTGTCCGGCCAGCGAAAGCATAGAACCGATTGCCGAAGGGGATGTGGTCTGCCTCGACTTTGGTATCAAACACCGCGGTCTTTTCACCGACCACGCGACCACAATAATCGCGGGCGCACCCAAGAGCAAAGAAGATGAGCGACTCGTCGCGGGTACTTTCGAAGCGCTCACCGCAGGCATCAAGGCCGCACGAGTAGGAAATACGACAGGGGACATCGGTTTTGCAGTGCAGGAAGTCGCTGAAAAATACGGATTCGGCTACCCGCGCAACCTCTCGGGTCATGGTGTCGGCAAAGCGGTGCATGAATCGCCGCACGTGCCGAATTATGGAGAAAAGGGGAAGGGTGAAAAATTAGTCGAAGGACTCGTTATCGCGATTGAGCCGATGATGACGCTCGGCTCGGGAGACCTCGTCATCGACACCGACGGACATTCGTATCGCACCAAAGACGGTTCGCGCACCGCGCACGCCGAACACACGGTGATGGTGACAAAAAATGGTCCTGAGATTCTGACGGTCGAATAGATATGAATATTTGCGTATTTGCGTCCGCACAAAACGTTCCTGAAAAATACATCGGAGCGGCAAAAGAGTTCGGCGCGCTTATCGGATCGCACGGCCATTCTCTCGTGTGGGGCGGCTCAAACAGGGGCCTCATGAAAGCCGTCGCCGATGGAGCTGAGCAGAAAGGCGCTCCTTTAATCGCGATTTCAATCGAGATGTTTCTGCACAAAGTGCGCCAAGGTGTGCGTGATATGTATGTTGCCAAGACACTAAGCGAGCGTAAAGAAGTTATGCTCGCGCGCTCCAATGCACTCGCGGTGTTGCCGGGGGGCATTGGCACGCTCGACGAGGCGACCGAAGTGCTGGCTCATAAGCGACATGGCGCACACAATCAGCCAGTCGTGTTTCTCAACATCGACGGTTTCTATGACGGTTTCAAGGAGCAGCTCGATGCAATGGAGCGAGAGGGATTTTTTGCAAATCTCGACAACGACGCTGTCGAAGGTTTGGAGAGCCTCGCATTTTTTGCCGACACGCCGGAGGAGGCGATGCACTACATTGAAGCGCACGTCAGTAAGGTATAGCGATTTGCTCGCGCTTTGACTGCGATTTCCGTCCACGCTATATTGCGCGGCGGAGGAATCGCCCATGACAGACAACAGGAACGACGAAAATCGAGACCCTCTCGCCGAACTTGCCAAGCTCATCGGGGAATCGCCCGAATTCGATGACCATGAGGCGGAGGTTAAAGCGGCTCTGGCACATATCGATGACGAAATGCGGCGCTACCTTGCGCTCAGCGACGCGGAGAAGAGAGCGTGCACCCGTGCAGTGCTCGGCCGCATTTTCCCGCCGCTCCCTGACGAAAAGCCACAAGCACCGCGGAAAAGAACAGTGCTCGACCGGCTACTGCGCCGACCGAGCGCCTGAGGAGCCTCGTACAGGGGCTCCCACTTTTTTGGAACGAATGCGGTATATTGATGCCCATGGCACATGACGTCTTAGTTGTAGGCACTTATCCGCGCGAGCACGCGATTGCGTGGAAGCTCAAGCAGTCGTCGAAAGTGGGGACTGTATACATCGCTCCTGGGAACGGCGGCACACACAATGTTTGCGAGAACGTGCAAATCGCCGTGAACGAACTCGAAAAACTCGCCGATTTCGCACAGGAGAAAAATATTGCGCTCACTGTCGTGGGTCCCGAAAATCCGCTCGCCGACGGAATTGTCGATGTCTTTCAGGCCCGAGGACTTCGTATCTGGGGTCCTACCAAGGCGGCGGCACAAATTGAGAGCTCAAAAGCATTCTCGAAAACTCTCATGCGAGAAGAGGGCATTCCCACTGCCGAATTCGAGGTATTCACTGAATATGAAGATGCACTCGCGTATGTACGGGGGAAGGGCGCCCCTATTGTTGTGAAAGCCGACGGGCTCGTTTTTGGCAAGGGTGCATACGTGTGTATGACGCTCGATGAGGCCGAACAGGCGCTGAAAGAGATAATGGTCGACAACGTGCTCAAGACTGCCCCGAAAGTCGTTATCGAAGAGTACCTCGACGGACAGGAGATCTCGATACACGCCATCTCCGATGGCGAGAGTGCCGTGGTATTCCCGACGTCGCAGGACCACAAAACGATAGGTGAGAATGACACGGGCAAAATGACCGGTGGCATGGGCGCAGTCGCACCCGTCACTTGGGTCACAGAGGAGGAGCTTGCGAATATCGACGCGCGCATCGTGAGACCAGCCATCGCCGCGCTGAAGAAGCGTGGCTCGCCGCTCGTGGGCATGCTCTACCCCGGACTCAAAATGAGTTCGCGTGGCCCGAAAGTGCTGGAATTTAATGCGCGTTTCGGCTGTCCGGAAGCGGAAGTATACATGCGCCTGCTCAAGTCAGATGCGTTCGATCTTTTCAATGCATGTATCGACGGCACGTTGGCAGATTTCAAGGTCGAGTGGCACGACGGTTTCGCGGTGAGCGTCATCATCGCCTCCGCGGGATATCCGGATGTATACAAAAAGGGACTACAAATCTCCGGCATCGAAGATGCAGAGAAAATAGAAAACGTCACAGTCTTTCATGCGGGTACAAAGTCTGAGAGTGGCACGTTGGTAACCGATGGCGGTAGGGTACTCAGTGTTACTGCGATAGGCCCGACTCTCAAAGCGGCACTCGATAAAGCGTATGAGGCAGCGGACAAAATTCAATTCGAGGGCAAATACTATCGCCGCGACATTGGCGCGAAGGCGCTTACTTGATGACCTTGTAGTGTAGCTGCACTTCCTCGGGAGTAAGTTGAATCAGTTCGATAAAGTCCAACTTAGCTTCAAAATCGGTATTCCCAAAAAGAGTGATTCCCTTACCAAGAGCGAGCGGCGCGACACCGAGATATATTTCGTCGACGAGACCCTCTTTCATAAAGGAACCGTTGATAGCGCCCCCTCCGGCGAGGAGTGCAACATCCATATTTTTCTCTCTCACGGTGTCGAGAGCAGCTCGCGGTGAGTCGACGACAATTACATTTTCGACGGGCGCAATGTTCGATGTGCCGTGCGTAACCACTATCGTCAGCACGTTCTCAAGCCCTTTGAACTCGTTGTTCGCGAGCATTACATCGTACGTGCGGCGCCCGATAATCATGTTGCCGGCCTCTTGGACTCTTGAACGGAAGGCGGTCCATTCTGCCTCCGTCGTAAAACTTGTCTCATCCGTCTCTTTCGCGATAAATCCGTTGACCGTCATCGCCATGCAAAGAATAACCTTCATGTCACAATAATAGCGTACGGTATACTTACGGCCATGCCTCCGCTCTCGATTGAGCGGCCGCGCGTTGCGGCTGCAGATAAATTCACATCTCCCGAGGAAGAGCTCGTCTATTTGCGCGAGCGAGTGCGTGAACAGGAAAAAGCGCTTGATATAGCGCCCAACAAGCTCGATGCCGAGCGAATCGCGAAACGTGAAATCGCGCAGTATGCGGATATTCCAGCCGTCAAAATTCTGCACGAGACAATCATCATGCCCGAGCATGAGACGGTTCGACACCTTCTTCGGCTCGAGCCCGAGGCGCACGATAAGCAGCTCGACGAACTCCTCATGCTCGTGTCGCAGCGCGGCATCCGGAACGCACTCTCTGTCGTTGCCCGCATGGGGAACCCCCACCTCGAAGATGACCTTCACCGCGCGCTCGTCCGTTACATCGCAGAAGGTTTGCCGGAGAAGGGCATACCCGCGCCTGAAAAGGTGCGCCGCGCGCTCCACCTCGCGCTTTTTGAGATACAGCCGCAGGCACATGGAGAGGGCAATCCGGAGGCGGATAGGCAGATGAAGCTCGAACAGCTCCTCTCGTCATCCGAACAACTCTATGCAGGACTTTTACCGCTCATCGACAAAGACGAGGGTTTTTCACTCGAGATTGCGGTGCCCGAAGGCTCCGAAGAAGCGTCGCTCTTCTTGTCGGTACCAAGCGGAAAAAAGGCGCTCGCCGAGCGACTCGTCGGCTCAGTTTTTCCCAACGCGCGCGTCTCCGAGATGCGCGGCGATTACAATATATTCAACTACGAAGGCGAACACGCGGCTGCATATGCGACGCTCTTCAATCATCCGTCACTTCCGCTCAAAACGCCCGAGATGTTCGAGCACGACCCGATGAACGTGCTTCTCGCTGCGTTCGCCAAGATTGGGAAGCACGGAGAGGGTGCGGCACTCCAGATTACTGTCGGCAACGAAGAGGACAGATACAATGCTCACTACAAGAAAATTCTCCGGCAACTCGATAAGGGGAAGAGTCTTGACCGCGCGCTCAAAACGCCCGAGACCGTGCTGGGAGACGTCGTATGGGACATGGCGCACAGTGTCATCGGTGAGCATGCTGAGGACAAGACCGATACCTATCAGCGCAACACCGATCAAGTTGCCATCGAAGAGATAGGACGCAAATTGAAGACACGTGTCGCGCCGACTACCATCCGACTCGTCGCCTCAGCGCGCGACAGGGCGCGTGCTGAGGAGCTCGTGGACAACCTCATCGCGCCCTTCAGCCAGTACGAGGATGCGCGGGGCAACCACTTTGTCTTCAAAAAAGTCTCAAGCTGGAGCACCGCATCGTTTCTCCGCGATTTCACCTACCGCACATTCGAGGGCAACATTTCGATGCCGCTCAGCCTCGCGGAGATTACGTCTATCTTTCACTTTACCGCCGAGCGTGTCACGACCTCGCGCGAGTTGAAGCGAACCTTTGCCAAGCAAGCTGCCGCGCCGGTCGACATGCCATCGGAAGGCATCGTCGTCGGTATCAACAAATACGGCGCATCGGAGACACCTGTGCGCTTCGGCGCGCAGGACCGGCTCCGCCACTGCTACGTCATCGGTCAGACCGGCACTGGCAAGACGGGTCTCATCAAGAACATGATTATTCAGGATATGCAGCGCGGTGAGGGCATCGCCTTTATAGACCCGCACGGCAATGACATCGAGGACGTGCTTGCGGCGGTCCCGCCGGAGCGGGCGGGCGATGTCATCTACTTCGATCCGGCATACACGGCGCGCCCGATGGGATTGAATATGCTCGAATACGACCGTTCGCGACCGGAGATGAAGACCTTTGTCGTCGACGAAGTGTACGGTATTTTCCGCAAACTCTACGCGGATGTGCCGGAAGCGTTTGGTCCGATGTTCGAACAATACTATAGGAATGCAGTCCAGCTTGTCGTCGAGGATCCGGACAGCGGCAGCACGTTCGTCGAAATACCGCGTGTCTTCGCGGATCCTGCATTTCGCAATCTCAAGCTCAGCCGCTGCCAAAATCCCATCATCGTGCAATTTTGGAAAAAGATTGCGGCGGAGGCGCAGGGGGACCCGAGCCTTGAGAATGTCGCGCCGTACATCACGAGCAAGTTCGACGTCTTTCTCACGAACGACATCATGCGGCCCATCATCGCGCAGGAGAAATCCGCATTCAATTTCCGCGAGATTATGGATAGCAAGAAGATTTTCCTCGCCAATCTCTCCAAAGGTCGCCTTGGCGACAGAAATACCTCGCTCCTCGGTCTCGTACTTGTCTCCAAATTCCTGCAGGCAGCATTCTCGCGCGTCGACACGCGTGGCGACCTGCCGACCTTTTATATGTACATCGACGAGTTCCAGAACTTTGCGACACCTTCCATCTCGACCATTCTCTCCGAAGCGAGAAAATACAAGTTGTCACTCACGGTCGCACACCAATTCATCGCGCAGCTCGACGAAGACATTCGCGATGCCGTCATCGGCAACGTGGGAACAAAGATATCGATGCGCATCGGAACCAGCGACGCGGAATTCCTCGAAAAACAATTTGCACCGACGTTCACCGCGCAGGATCTCGAGAATTTGCCCAACAGGACAGGTGTCGCGGCGATGCTCGTAGGGGGTACGCCCGCGCGCCCGTTTACCATCCACACTCAGGAGCTGCCGAAATTCGACTACTCGCGAGTCGACCAAATGAAAAAACTATCGTACGACACGTACGGCGTGCCGCGCGAGGAAATCGAAGCGGAACTCCGTCGTCGTTTCGGGCAGGGAGACAGCCCGAAGCCGCCCGATGCGAGCGTACCCGCCCCTTTCTTTCAATGAGCACGCGCACGTTGACCCCTCTTAGCGCGATGGTACGCTTTCGATATTACTCTCTAGCAATCTTCCATGCTTAAAAAAGCAGCTCCCTTTGCTCTCGGCGCACTCCTCATGTTTGGTCCCGCATCTGTTTCGGGACAGACGATGGATCAATTGCAAACCCAGCTCCAACTCCTCATGGCGCAGATACTAGCGCTCCAAAGCCAGACCCAAACGGCTGAGACATATGGCGGCGCCCCTTATAATGCGTCATGTTTGGTACTCACGCGTGACCTCTACACTGACCTCGACGATGCTGTGACCCACGGCGAAGTCTCCTCGCTGCAGCGTTTTCTCGCACAGAACTACTCCATCTATCCCGAAGGCCGCGTGACCGGTTATTTCGGACCCGCGACGGAGCGCGCCGTGCAGCGGTGGCAGGCGCAAAACGGCGTCGTCTCGGGCGGCACGCCGGACAGCACTGGCTTCGGATTTGTCGGGCCGCGCACGCGCGCCGCGATGGGCGCATGCTCAAATATGTACTCGAACCAAAACGCGCCCTACGGTGAGACGGCAGATGCGAGGCAGCGTGCACGCGATGCGCGGCGCATCGCGGACAGCAAACAATTGCAGCTCGCGCTCGAGTTGTACTTCGACGACACTGGCACCTACCCATCATCGCTCGCGCCACTTGCTCCGGCTCATATCGCACAGGTGCCGGCTGATCCGCTCGATGGAATCCCGTACTCATACGACCAGCTCGGAAGCGGCAGAGGCTACGAGATAGGAGTGAGCCTCGAAACTCGTCACGTAGCCTTGGATTCGGACGACGACAACGCTCTTTCCGGCGGCAACCTCTGGAGCGGAAACGACCTCTCGGGTTGTCGCGGCGAGCTCGGGCGATATTGCTTCGACATGAGCGAGTTTTACGATGGCACTGCCGAGAGTGGTGGTGTGCAGGCTTCGCCCGCGCGCGGCTTCGCCCCGCTGTTTGTCGCGTTCAGCGCATTCGGCGATACGACGAGTTCCTACACAATCAGCTATGGCGATGGTACATCTGCGCCGATGGAACGTCCGAAAGGCGACCGCACCTATCTCTATAGTTCACACACCTATCGGAACACCGGTACCTACACGGCGAGTGTGGTGGACACGAGTCGCACGGCGCCGCTCATCATCGGCTCCGTGACAGTGCACGTGACCGTGGGTACGAGAACCGCGACCATCGACGGCGCCACCGCACGAGGTTCTTCCGGACTGCCGACACTTACAGGGACTGCGTCCGGCATCGACTCAATCGGACTCTTCCTCTACGACGGAAGCGGGGTACAGGTATACAACGTCAATGCAGTGCCGGTTTACAGTGGTCGCTGGTCCACGACACTCTACAGCAATCTGCCCTCAGGGACCTACACGGCAAAGATATATAGCGCAAACGACGAGACACTCGTACTCGGAAGTGGTCTCGTGACGGTACAGGGGCAGATGGGCAAGGGGGCCCCTCTCATCACCTCGACCTCGGCGAAAGCAGCGGCCAATTTTGAGGTTGATGCCGGCGGTGAGGTAACCATCTACGGGAGTTACCTCGCGTCAGCCGATTCGACGCTCGTGTACATCGGCGGAATACCCGCCACCGTGAGCTTTGCGAGCGAAGGAGAAGTGAGGGCGCGTGTGCCAAGTTCGCTTACGGCGGGCTTCTACTACGACCTCTATATCGTCAATGCGTACGGTACGAGCAACATCGCGCGCGTGCGCGTGCTCAGCAACGTGACCACTTTAGCGAGCGTCGACGGTTCTCCGCGTGCGAGGCCGGGGGACATCGTCCAATTTACCGGAATCGCACGTGCGTCGAGCCCGCTCACCATCGCCCTCGTTGGCCCTGATTATGCCGGAAACTCTGATTGGAACACCGTCGGCAATCTGACCAAGGGCAACGGCAATGCGGTATCGAATACTGCATATGTGCAAAGCAACGGTACGTGGGTCGTTTCCTTCTATGGGCTCTCGAAAGAGGGCTACTACACCATTTATATCTACGACGCGTCGTACAATCTCGTGGGCGCGGGCATGCTGTGGGTGACCTACAAGGGATAAGCGATGCACGCAATTCATAATTGTGTTAAAGTGGCGCCCATGACAGATACACACCCGAGCAAAGAGCGAACGCTCGTCCTTATCAAACCCGACGGCATACAGCGCTCGCTCGTCGGCGAGATTATCGGACGCTATGAGAGTGTTGGACTCAAATTGATAGGCATGAAGATGCTCGTGCCCGAATCCGGCCACGTCGAAGCTCACTACACACTCGATCCAAATTGGCGGCGTGTCACCGGCGAAAAGACCATCAAGGGCTACAAAGAAAAAGGGCTCACGCCACCCTCCGAAGACCCGCTCGAGATTACGGCAAAAATACTGCGAAACCTCCAAAAATACCTAACCTCCGGTCCCGTTATAGCGATGGTCTGGCAGGGGGCGCATTCTGTAAAAATAATACGCAAAATAACCGGCGGGACCGAGCCGCTCACCTCCGATGTCGGCACGATACGCGGTGATTACGTGCTCGATTCGTATCAGATGTCGGACCCCGACGACAGGGCGGTGCGCAATCTTATCCACGCGTCCGGTTCCGTCGAGGAAGCCGAGGCAGAAATCAAACATTGGTTCAAGTCCGAAGAGCTCATCGGCTATCGGATGGTGCACGAGGAGATTCTCTACGACGTGAATCTTGACGGGATACTCGAATAACGTGCCAAAATCCCCAATTACGTCGTTGCGGGTCCCAATGGACATGCTCACCGTATACCCGATACGGCTCGCATGTCCATATTCCCGCGCCTAGCACTCGGGGGATTTTCTCCACGTTCTTCGGCGAGATGCCTTGCGTTTGGCCACCTCAGACAAGGGCTATAATGAAGGCATGCAGTATTTTCATCAATCGACCTATGGGCATGCAGGCGAAGCGCACACGGCGCGGCCGCTCTACGTTCTGAAGAAAGACAATCACGTCTATACGACCGCATATCATCCGAATGGGGAGAGTGAAAAGCCCGTCTATACGATGCGGGACAATCGTCTCTACGCGACGGAGCATCACCCCGACGGCGCGAGTCCGCATGCGATGTTTGAGATTAGGGGGAATAAAGTGCATACGACGCAATTTCATCCACAGCACGCGCCAAGTCATTCTTTTGAACTACACCCTCACCCGTAGTTCACGGATGCCGGTGATATACTGACGTGAGCGGCCGGTACTTAAACCTGCTTGGTCAAGATTAGGGCTGGCCTTACGCGCGAGTAGCGCCTTAGATCGCTGTGTGCCTACGGCATACATGCTGCGGGCTCCCACCTGGTGTCATACCCCAGGCTTGCCGTACCGCCGCTACTAAAAACAACTTGAGATATCGAGTTGTTTTTGGTTTACAATCATGGAATGGCTCGGAAGATTTTCTGGTTTAGCGCTGTGGTTTTCTGCGCACTTTTTGCCGCGTATACGTACAGCCTCTACGCAGGCTATTTCTTTATCTTCTGGTGGTGGGATTTGCCGATGCATTTTCTCGGCGGCGCGCTCGCTGGCCTTATCGGCGCTTGGCTGTTCGCGGTCAGGGGTCTTCGCCCAGCATTTTCCGCGGCATTTTTTGGTGCGCTCGTGCTCGGTATCGGGGTGGAAAGCGCGGAATATCTTCTCGGCTTCACCTACTCGCCTTGGATGAGCTATCCGGTCGATGTGATAAAAGATTTAATTCTTGACCTTGTTGGCGGCTCGTTCGTCGGCTATCTGCTCTCAAAAATATGAATACCACACTAACGTTTTGCGGCGGCGCGGGGAGTGTCACGGGCGCGAACTTCCTTCTCGAGAGTGGGGAAGCTAAATTCCTCATCGATTGCGGCTCTGCTGCACAGGAGCTTGTGTGTGACCCTATCAACCTCGAAGCGTTTCCGTACGATCCGTCGCACATCTCGGCACTTCTCGTCACGCACGCACACCAAGACCATATCGGTCGGATACCAAAGCTGGTACGTGACGGCTTCCGCGGGCAGATACACTCGACATCCGCGACGCGCGATCTTTCGGCAGTCATGCTCGACGACGCGCTGCATGTTCTCGAGATGGAAACAGCCGAGCATGGTTGTGAGGCGCTCTACGACGGAGAAGATGTGGAGCGCGCTCGCTCGCTCTGGCAGGGTCACGAATACCACGCGCCGTTTTCGATTGGGGATACCACATTTGATTTTTTCGACGCGGGACACATTCTCGGCTCCGCACTCATCCGTGTATCGCGCGGTAATCGCTCCATCGTTTTCTCGGGCGACATCGGGAATAGTCCGGAACCGCTCCTACGAGACACTGAGATACCTGAAGAGAGTGACTATCTTCTCGTGGAGAGTGTGTACGGCGATAGGCTCCACGAGGATCGCGCGCAGCGCAGGGAGGTGTTGCGCAACGTGATACGGGCAACGCACGAGAAAAAAGGTACATTGCTCATACCTTCTTTTTCGCTTGAGCGAACACAGGTACTCCTCTTTGAGATACACACGATGATAGAGGCGGGGGAGATTGAGCCCATACACATCTACATGGATTCACCGCTCGCGGCGCGCGTGACTGCAATATTTCGCTCATACCCCGCGCTCTTCAACGACGCCGCGCGTGCGCGGCTCGAAAAAGGGGAGGACCTCTTTGCATTCGAGGGCCTCACCATCGTGGGGAGCACGGCACAGTCGCGCGCGATACACTCGGACAAGTCGCCCAAAGTCATCATCGCCGGAGCAGGCATGTCCGCGGGCGGGCGCGTCCGCGCTCACGAGCTGCAGTATCTTGACCGCAGAGACACAACGCTACTTTTCGTCGGTTATCAGGCGCCGGGGACCTTGGGTCGCCGGATACAGGAAGGCGCAAAGAAGGTGCGAATCGAAGGCAGGGAAGTCCATGTACGGGCGACCATCGAGACCGTTACCGGCTATTCGGGCCACGCAGATCGCGACCAACTCATGGATTTTATCGAACGTGCTGGTCGCAAAACGAAGAAAGTGTTCGTCACTATGGGAGAGCCGCGCGCGTCGCTCTTCCTCGCCCAAAGAATCCATGATTTTTTCGGCATCGAAGCGTATGTTCCGCAAAAAGGTGAACGAGTCGAGCTTGATTTCTGACGAGCATAAGACATGCGTGACGCTGCAGTCACTCTCAGTGATATACTACGGGTAAATGGCCAAGAAAATGTTGCATCCGAACCACTTAAAGGTTCCTTCGAACTTTTGCCGTTTACCGGACGGCTATGGTGTTGTAAAAATTTGTGTTTCCGGTGCCGCTGAGACGGGACATTGTGGCCTTGACGCGTTTGAGAAAGCAAAAGAGATAGGCCGCGAGATTGCAAAATCCGGCGCCATCATTACTACCGGTGCGACGACCGGCTTTCCTATGTACAGCGCCATGGGCGCCAAGGATGAATGTGGATTTTCTATCGGCTTTTCTCCTGCTTCGACGGAACGTGAGCACATAGAAACGTATCATTTGCCGCTCGATTACATGGACGTTGTCGTGTATACCGGATTCGGTTACTCGGG